>CALMWW010000122.1 GCA_937870835.1 uncultured bacterium | reverse complement strand
GAAATAAACGCTGATTCTTATATTACTAAAACAATTCAAGAATTAAATATTGGAGGTGTTGTTTTATGCGATAAAGACATGCCATCTCAAGGAAAATTAACACGCAATATTATCAATCCAGTTCAAACTAGACAATTAATTTCTGATTTGAAAAAATATTCCCCAACGCCTCTTTTTGTGGCCGTAGACGCAGAAGGAGGATATGTCAATCGCCTAAAAGCGCAATCCGGATTTATAAAAATTCCCAGCGCTGAAGAATTAGGTCGCGGAACGCCTGCAAAAACAGAAACAATAGGAAATTTGCTCGGCGCTGAATTATCAATTTTGGGATTTAATCTTAACTTCGCCCCTGTTGTAGATGTTAATATCAATCCTAATAATCCAGTTATTGGTTATTTAGAGCGTTCTTTTTCAAATGATCCTAAAAAAGTTTCAATATACGCTGAAAAATTTATTAATGGTTTGCATAACTACAATATTGCTACTGTTATTAAACATTTTCCCGGACATGGCAGCTCCACTAGCGACAGCCATTTAGGATTAGTAGATATTACTAAAACTTGGACCCCTCAAGAATTAATTCCTTATATTTATCTTCTTAAAAATAATTATTCTGATGCTATCATGACTGCGCATATTATGAACACAGCTATTGATCCAGATTATCCCGCTACTCTTTCTCCAATATTTATTAATGGACTTTTACGCAATGTTTTAGGGTTTAAAGGATTGGTTATTTCAGATGATATGCAAATGGGCGCCATTGCCGATAATTTCGGCTTTGAAGAATCTATCATTCTCGCCATTAATGCTGGCTGTGATATATTAATAATAAGCAATAATCTCCAAACGTATGACGAACAAATTCCTTATAAGGCCGTTGACGCAATTTTTAAAGCAGTCAAAAATGGACAAATTTCCGAAGAAAAAATTAATGCATCATATAATAAAATTATAAATTTCAAAAATTACCATGGCATTAAAAATTAAAGACCCGATTAGTGGATTAAGCCATTTCATTGGTGCTATTCTATCTATTTTGGGAACAATTATTTTAATTCGTTTAGCCTTACAAAAACATTCTGCTATCAATTTAATTTCTTTTTCTGTTTTTGGTTTAAGTATGATTTTTCTTTATACTTCCAGCGCAATTTATCATCTCTTTGGACATTCTCCGGAAGAGGTAGATATATTTAGAAAAATTGACCATGCTATGATTTATATTCTCATTGCCGGAACTTATACACCAATATGTTTAATTCCTCTTTGGGGACCATGGGGATGGTATTCTTTAATTCTAATTTGGATTTTAGCTGTTATTGGGATTTCCACTGTTTTTTTTAAAAAATTCTGGACCAATGTTCCCCGTTGGGCAGCTACAAGTATTTATGTTGTAATGGGTTGGTTAAGTATAATTCTATTTTATCCTTTAAATCAAAAAGTTACCTTTGCTTTTATTAAATGGATTTTATTGGGTGGTTTTTTCTACACTATTGGAGCTATTATTTATTCCCAAAAAAAACCAAATCTTTGCAAACAATTTGGTTTTCATGAAATTTTTCATATCTTAACTGTCTTGGGAACGCTTTGTCATTTTTGGGGAATTTATAAATTTCTTTCTTAAAAAATTGACAAATTAATTAAAAATGATATTTATAAAAAGGTCCTTAAAATGCAACAAAAAATAGGAGAATCAATAATGTTCCTATGTTTAACCATAGGGATGTGGATTGCCTTAGGAATAATTTTTGTCACGACTGCTCCTTATTATTATAAAATGGCTAAATCTCATTAGCCATTTTATGCTAAAATTTTAGCTTTTAAATTCTAACTAAAAAAAATAACAAACTAAAAAATATGAACCAAGAACATAAACATACTTGCAAGGCTATTCTAATAAAATGCATTGACTTTCGTTTAGAAAAAGAAATGCGACATTGGTTAGACGAAAATAATTTAACTGGCGATTGTGATATCGTCTCTTTAGCTGGGGCTACTCAAGAATTGTCTAATAAAAAAGAAATACAAGATTTATTCTTAAAACAAATTCAAATTGCTCATAACTTGCATCAAGCTTCGCAGGTTATTTTAGTGCACCATAGTGATTGCGGAGCTTACAAAAATATTTATCATTTTAAAAATGAGACAGAAGAAAGGATTGTCCAAATCAAAGATATGAATAGGGCTGAAAAAATAATAAAAGAAAATTTTCCCGATATGGTTATAAAAAAAATTTGGGCCCAATTAAATGATATTCAAGGAAATTTTATTACTTTTGAAACAATTGATTAAAAATTAAAAGAACTGCTTATTTATGAGCAGCTCTTTTTTGTTTAATCCTGCCTATCTCACTTAAAAGCTGTTTTCTTAAACGGATATTATGTGGAGTAATTTCTAAATATTCATCTTCTTTCATAATACTTAATCCTCTCTCTAAAGTAATAGGAACTGGTGGAATTAATTTAATTGCTTCATCAGAACCAGAAGCTCTCATATTGCTTAATTCTTTGCCTTTAGTTGGATTAACAGTTAAGTCGTTTCCCTTAGAAACATTGCCAATAACCATACCTTCATAAACATCATCGGCGTGGCCAATATAAAGAGTCCCCCGCTCTTGTAAATTCCACAACGAAAATCCCGATGCTTTACCCGTTACCATAGAAATCATAGAGCCAAGGTTATGCTTCTCAATTTCTCCTGCATAGGGCTTAAAGCCAATTACTCGACTAGATAAAATTCCTTCTCCGCGCGTATCCATTATAAATTCAGGTTTGTATCCCAAAAGTCCCCGAGTAGGTATTTCAAATATTAAACGAATATGTCCTTGCTCTGTTTTCATTTCTTGCATCACTCCCTTCCTTTGCGATAATTTTTCAATTACTGTGCCAGCTGATTCTTCGGGTACATCGATAATAACTTCTTCATAAGGTTCTAATTTTTGATTATTTTCTTCTTTAATAATAACTTGCGGCTGAGAAACCTGTAATTCATAACCCTCTCGCCTCATATTTTCTAAAAGTATGGCGATATGCAGTTCTCCTCGCCCATAAACTTTATAATGGTCAGTATTACTAAAATCAATTTTCAAACCAACATTAACTTCTAATTCCCTCTCCAAACGTTCGCGCAATTGACGATTAGTCACATATTTTCCATCACGGCCCGCAAAAGGAGAATTATTTACTAAAAAATTTAAAGAAATAGTCGGTTCATCAATTTTAATAATTGGCAACGGTTCTTGGTCTGCTTGAGCGCAAATAGTTTCACCAATATTAATATCAGCAATGCCTGCTAAAATTACTACATCTCCAGCATTAGCTGCTTCTGTTTCACGTCTTTCCATTCCATAAAAATTCATTATTTTAATGATTTTAGCTTTTCGCGGCTCTCTTAATAATCCCTTGATGTATACCTCGTCATTTTTTCTAACTTGTCCTTCATAAATACGACAAATTGCTAAACGGCCCAAAAAATTATCATAGGCTAAATTAAATGGTTGTGCCCTTAGTGGTTTAAAAGTTGATTCATCTGATGACGCTGGCGGAACTTTTTCTAAAATCAAATCTAAAAGAGGAGTGATGTCTTTATCCGGGTCAGTAAGTTTTTTTTTGGCAATTCCTTCTCGGCCATTCGCATAAATAACTGGAAAATTTAATTGTTCGTCATTAGCCCCTAAATCCATAAAAAGTTCAAAAACCATTTCTTGAACTTCTTCGGGACGAGCCGCGGGCTTATCAATTTTGTTAATTACTACAACTGGCTTTAATCCTAACTCTAAAGATTTTTTTAATACAAATTTTGTTTGCGGCATAGGTCCTTCTTGAGCATCAACCACCAAAATTACAGAGTCAATGGAACGCAAAACTCGTTCTACTTCCGAACCAAAATCAGCGTGCCCCGGAGTGTCCACGATATTAATTTTAGTATCTTTATAAAAAGCGGAGGCATTTTTTGAATAAATAGTAATACCCCTTTCTTTTTCTAATTCATTCACATCCATACTAAAACCTTTTTCTACCATCCCTGTTTGCTGTAAAATGGCATCGGTTAAGGTGGTTTTACCATGGTCAACATGTGCAATAATAGCAATATTTCTAATTTCCATATTAAGAATGAAAAAACTGCCTATCAGCAGAAAGCTTTAATTAACTTTATTTTTAATATTTATAAATAATAATATAAAATTTTATAAAAGTCAATGATTTTAGTCTTTAATTACGTGGAAAATAGTAAAATAATTTAATATTTAATTAACTAAAAATTAAATAAAATAATAAATTAGAACTAATATCTAATTCGGAATAAAAAAGAAGGGAGTAATCCCCTCTTTATTATTTTATGTTTATTTATTATTTACTTTCCCGCCATATCGGTAAGGGCGCCTTTGTCCCCAGTTCT
>CALMWW010000121.1 GCA_937870835.1 uncultured bacterium | reverse complement strand
ACTTGGATGTTTTTAACGCATTCTTTTGGCATTTTCGCTGCTATTGCTTCGCATTCACTTCCAGGCGCATAACCATCATCCAATAATTCTTTAACGCTGCAATCTAAATTTTGACAATTTTTATCTGGGTCATTGGCATCGTAAATGCATAAACACATATTGGACTCTTGATAATTTACTCCATAATATGACCAAACTTCAATCTGCTGGATGGAACAAAGTATTCCTGGCACATCGTGCATAGTGGGTTTATTAGGAGAATAGGCATATAATTCGCCGTATAATGGTTTATAACAATAATCGCTTGGATATCTTGAAGCAGGGCGAGGGGGTTCGGAAGAAATATACTTAAAGCCATTTTTTTCTGGACAGCCGCATTTTTTTGGTTCATTCGGGTCATACCATGGATAATTGAGACTAGTAATAGTTAAATTAGGGTTTTTTAATAAATATTCGCTTGAATAATCACCAGCGCTATTAGTAACCACACAATAACGCGCCCAAATTGGCGCAGTAGTCCCTGGTGTCCAAGTATCAAAATCATAATGCATAAATGGCACAACTCGTTTATCTCTTATACAAGTATAATACGCGGAATCTAATAATTGAGTAGTCCCGCAGGTTATACAGCTTACATTACAAGTCTCATGAGTCGGCTGAGTGCACTCTGTGCAACCACCGCAAGTTTGAGGCGCGGGTGGACACCCGGCTGTGGCTTGACTAATAGCAATACTGCCAATTTTTTCCACTCCATTAACATTGCAGATATCCTCATTGGCGCAATTTGAACACTGACATTGCTCAGGCAATTGATTGGCAATTTGGTCTGCCGCATTAATAGTATTTTGAACCTCCTTTGAAATATCATCAATGGCTTTAGTTATAATATCTACATAATTAGAAATACTGTCAGCTAATTTGCCAATGGGAATATTAGAAATTAAGCTCTCTTTATAAATTTGTTTTACGCCAAAGGGGTCCTCAACATCTACCTCTCCTTTCTTAAGCGTGCACTGCGCATCAGTAGGGGAATAATCAATTAATCCCTTTAAGGCAGCTTTAGAATATTTACTTTTATCAGTAGCGCCTGGATTAGATAAAACATAAAAAGTAGCTGGGTCCCCGCTATTATAAACATCACTATCGCGATTAGCTTTAGATAAAGTGCTAGTCCAAAGTCTTTTGGCGGTAAAGGGCCATCCTCCTGCCTTATCATCGTTTTTATAATTAGTATTATCTACAGTAGTAAGCCCAGTATAACGGCCCTCTCCTAATGTTTCTATATTATTATAAGGTTGGCCAGGCATAAAAGCATAACCTTCTTTTTTTAATTCTTGCAATTCTCCCTTTAGACAAAGTTTGTTTTTGTCGCCATTTTTATAAGCAGTACAAGCAGTAAAAGTATGATAACTAGCCGAATCATAAGTATCAGGGAATAAATAATCTACTCCAATCTCATCAGAGCTATTTTCTTGAAGCTCTTGAAATTCAGCTAAAGATAACACATTTTTATTTTTATCGTTCATTGCTTGCTTGGCTTTTTCAAGGTCTTGAAACCGTTGTTCAAAATATTTTTTAAAAGTGCCAATCCTGCCGCCATCAGTTGGATTATAAATCTGTTTAATGGTGAGAAATGACTCTCCGTTTACTACTTCTCTTAATTTATTATTATCTTCATCAATAAATGGTTTAATATCTGTTCCATATTCAAATGTTTTATGTTCTCCATTAACAAGCATAGATAATCCATCGCAATGCAAACCCAATCCCAAACCAGTTCCATAAAGACGATAGTTTAATTCTTGTCGCGCGCAATCTATTAAAGGACGGCTTACGCAAGGGTCGCGAGGCGCATAATTACTGCTATTATTTTGATAAAAGGGATTGGCCGGGGTGGTTTGGCAACCCGAGTCAGCGCCCCGAGGGCTTCCGCAACAAGCGCATTTATTATCACACCTTGTTACTTTTCCAGAAGTTGAATCGCCATTAGAATCAAGGCAAGTATAGTCTTGCGGAGGAGTCGTATAACACCCATCAGTATAATAAGGCTGATTGGTAACTGGAAAGAAGGGGGGATAAGTAATGTCTGGCCATTCCGAACAAGGCTTACAGCTACAGCCGTCCCGAATATATTTTTTCATTAAATTAATAGGGCCAGAAGCAGAAGAATTGCCACATAATTCCCGTCCATTGCCATTCAATAATTCTATTTTCTTGATAGTCGCTGCTAATAAATTATCTAAACAAATAGACATCTCTAATCCTTCTACCGCATCTTTTCCATCAATCTTGCCATCATTATTGCGGTCAATAGTATCACCGGTTTCTTTATCATATAAAAAACAAAGTTCTTCAGTTTTTTTTACACTAGAATTTTGTTTGATAACCTGAGAATAATTATAGGCCTGACCATCAGTTGTGGATACTGGCATTAAAATAGATTCAATAATTGCGCCCAAAGGAATTTCTTTATAGGCTACCTTAGGATTAAAATTAGGGCGTGGATTAACAATGTTATGGACATTTGAAATTACTACATCAAAATTAATTTTAGTTAACTCGGGATTCACGGCTTGCAAAATTAAATATGAGCCAAATAAAATTACTAGCCCCAAAAGCGCTGATTTAATCCTATCTTTAGCAAGAGAGGTTTTGGCTACATTGCCTTGAGATATTAAAAATCTAATCCCTTGATAAATAATGACAATGACTGCGATAATACCCCCGCAATAAACTAAAAGATTATATAAGTAAATAAAAAAATTCATTCCTTCTGTATCAGAAAGGCCCGGCAAATCCGGATAATTAATTTCGGTGCCCAAAGCAATAATTGGCAAACCAATCAATAATAAAAATAATTTCAAATAATTCCGTCCCATATTTTCACAATTTTATTATATTTTAAATTTTTATTTTTATTTTTTATTTTGTGGCGTTTTTTAATTTTATTGAAGCAACTTTTTCTGCTTCTTCTGTTTCTTCTGTTTCTTCTGCTTCAGTTTGAATCGCCTGATTGGTGTCTGTTAATGTCCCCAAAACTAAAAAAGTATAGCCAAAAAATATAGCGTCAAAATAAGGAATAAGTTCTAATAATGTTTCGCCCCCCAAACGAATTAGAGCTCTTCTAAAAACATTATTGGTTTTTTTGGTCATTTTTGTTCCCAATATCCACGAACCAAAAATTAAAGAACCTACAAATTCCATTATCCCCCCATCATCTAATCCAATACAAGCCAACAACAATCCGCTTAAATCAAAAAATACTGCTACGGGCAGCAATATCATTGCCTCGGGACTTGGTTTTATTTTAATTTTAACCGGAATAATAATTTTTATAAGTTCAGTGAGCATTTGCTTTGCAAAAAAAATTATACAATGTTATAATAATTATAACATTGAACAATTTTTAAGTAAATAATTTTTTATAGAGTTTTTATAAAACTAATAAAATATGATTGTTTCTCAAAAAATAAAAACTTTTTTTACTAATAAAAAATTTTCCGCTCTTTTAAGTTTATTAATTTTAATATTAATCTTTTTCCCATTTGCTGCTCAAGCCGGAGCAGTGGTTGATTTTCTAGGCCAGATGTGGAGCGGAATTACTTCAATCGGAGAAACAGTGGCAAAAGGAATTTTAGGTTTTATATTTGGTCTCTTAATGTCTATTCCTTTATTTCTTTTGCAATTAGCTTTAGATTTTTTGAATTGGGTAGCTAGTGGAGATTTTTTGGCTATTAAGTTTACTGAGATGAATCCCAATAATGTTGGCTATAATCCCTTAGTGGCGACAGGATGGGGTTTTACAAGAAATTTTGCCAATATCATTCTTATCTTTGGCTTAGTTTTAATAGCTCTAAGCATTATTATGGGCTATCAAGAAACCCGCGCCAAAAAAACATTAGTTAACTTTATTTTAATTGCTGCTCTTATTAACTTCACGCCTGTAATTGCTGGTTTAGTAATTGACCTAGCCCAAATGTTAATGAATCTTTTCTTAAAAGGCGGAGTGGCTTTAAATTTTGTAGACCTTATTAATTCAAAGATGTCAGGATTATCAGTGGCTGATTTGCCAACCTTAATAGTTTTGTGTCTTTTCTGTATTTTTGCGGCAGCCGTATATTTTATATTCGCGCTTTTATTTTTAGCTCGCATTGTAATGCTTTGGATATTAATTATTGTTTCCCCAATTGCTTTTGCTGAAAAAGTAATGCCCGACGAAGTGAGAAATTTTACTCGGCATATTCTCCCGGGTATGATGAGTTGGGATGAATGGTGGAACCAATTTTTACAATGGTGTTTTGTAGGAATCCCGGCCTCATTTTCAATCTGGCTTTCTAATATACTAATGCAAGCTATGTCCGCTGATACTAATTTTTTCTCTACTCCTAGCGGAGATACTATGGTTGGACTAGGTCCAATTATAATGTATTTAGTGCCTTTCTTAGTTTTAGTAAATGGGCTATTTATGTCTTTGGATTCTGGCGGCGCAGCTGGCTCCAAACTCAAAAGCATAGCTGGTAAAACATGGGCAGCGACAGGAGGAGCGGCTATTGGAGCTGCCACTGGTTATGTAGCTGGCCGAGCTAAAGCAGGGGGAACTTGGGTAAAAGAAGGAGCCATAGGCACAGGAGGCGCTATCTTAAAAGGCAAAAATCCTTTGGATTATGAAAATAGGGAAGAAGGTCGTAAAAATTGGAAAAAATTCAAAAAGGAAACTGGCGATACTTTAAGAAAAACACCGGTTATTGGTGGGGTTATGCCCAAAAGCAAAGAATGGAAACAAACAGAAAGCTACGGCCGAGTAAAAGGATTAAATAAAGCGAGCGCTTCTGAGCTTAAAAAGAATTTAGAAGGAATGAGCGATGTTCAAAAAAGACACTTGCAAGAACGTTTCTTGGCTAATGAAACGCGATATGAAGCCAAACTGCAAGAATATAAAAATAAATTAGCAGAGGCGAAAAGCCTTGGAGACCCAGAAACAACAAAGCTAGCGCAAAAAGAATTAGAAGCTTATTCTAAAAAATTAGCTATGTTAAAATATTATACAGGAATTACTGAAAAAAGAGCCCAGGGAGGTCTTCAGCCACCAGTAGAAAAAGAACCCGGTTTTATCTCTAAAAAAATCCAATCCGTAAAAACCGCTGGCTCTAGTGTAGGTTCTAAAATAAAAGGAGGAGCTGCTGGAACCGCAGGCGCTGTCTTAAAAGGTAAAAGTCCTTTAAGTTTTGAAAATAGGGAAGAAGGTCGTAAAAATTGGGAAAAAACTAAAAAGAGCGCTAAAGAGTTGCCTGATAAGTTAAGAGCCGCACCGGTTATTGGCAGGGTTGTGCCAAAAAGCAAAGAATGGAAACAAACAGAAAGCTACGCTCGGCTACAAGGATTAAGAAGGGCGACAATTCCCGAAATGAAAACTAACCTAGAAAATATGAGCGATATTCGAAAAAAACGCTTAAAAGAACGTTATTTAGCTAATCTGCAGCAATTTATAGATAAAGCAAATGAACTAGAAAAAAAAGCACGATTACTAGAAGAAGAAGGCAAAGATAAATATGCTATTAACGCGGCTAGAAAGGAATTGCAGGATTATGCCAACAAAATAGCTCTATTAGAATATTATACAGGAATTTCTGAAGAATCTAAATTTTGGAATCGCCCTTCATTTGGCCAATATCCCCCAGAGCATACGCCGACCGAGAATTAAATAAAAATTAATAATAAAACTATAATTAATAAAAATATGAAAATAAACAAAAAACCTTCGCCAGATTTATGGTTTAATTTTATAGAAAGTTTGGTTTATAAATATCATCTGGAGGATAGTTTTCTAAACGCTGACCTTCAATCTTCTTTGAATACTCTCCAGCCGCCTGAAAATTATTTTTTTGACAGAGCCGCTTTAAAATTAGCTTTTAATAATTTTCAGCCACTTCCGCCAACTTTAGCTTTGCAAAATATTTTAACTGCTTTAATTAATAAAGCAATCGCTTCTGAAGAATTGCCTTTATATCTCCAAAATGAATTGAATATTCCCCAAGAAACAGCTATCCAAATTGCAAAAGATATAATCGCTAATCCGCTTGTCTTAAAAGAAATGAACGAAGATATAATTCAAGAAGAAAACAAAACCGCTCTTTCTGATTCTGAATTTGAAAATTTTTTAAATGTTTTATTTGAACAAGAGGAAGAGCCTTCTCTGCCCGAAGAAAAACCATTCTTTAAGGGGCTTAATCAAGATTTGCTATAAATAAAAAAATGGCTTAGAAATATCTTAATCTCTAAGCCCTGCTTTTTGAAGAACCTCTAATTCCTCTTCGGTTAGAGGTTCTTCTGTTTCTTTTATTTCTTCTGTTTCTTCTTCCTCGTTGTCGTTGCTTTTGTCCCTTCCAAAAATAAAATCCATTTCTTCCATGGTCTTTCCATGGAAGACAGACCTAGGATTATTCACCCTTATATTTTTTTTAGATTTTTTTGTGGTATTATCATTCTTTTGTTTTTGCTGTCCTAAATTTGATTCTTCTCTTTCTGCAGCGGTTTTATTGTTGTTAATATTGTTAACGGGCATATTCATAGCTTTCAAAAGAGCTATAACAGTGGCAATAAGGTCTGTATTGATATTACTACCGCCACTATTGGACGAACCGCTCCCGCCGCCAGCGCCGCCAGCTGATAAAATATGAATCAATGCGCCGGCGTCTGCTGATATCATCTGTGTGACAGTATCATTGCATTGTTTAATAATGTCTCCATACTTGCTTTCGAAGGCAACGGGATCAGCTTCTTGCTCGGCCGCAATTTCTTGGGGCGAAAGTCCAGTCCGGGCTGACAGCATATCCATAAAGGTCTGCGCCGCGGTAGCTCTCCGATGAGCTTCAGCGTCTGCGATTATTTTTATTTTTTCAGCTTGCGCGGACGCGCTCGTAATTGTCGCTTCTTTTTGAAGCTGAGCCAGCGCATTGGCCTTAATAGCCGCCTCAATTTCTTTATCTCCGCCTGTGATATCAATCACATCAATGGAGACAATTTCAATGCCATATTTGGATATTTCCTCAAAAAATCCTTCTTGCGCCATCGCGCTAAAAATTTCTTTGCCTAGCGCCTCTTTTTGCTTAATCAAATCCTGGAAAGCATATTGTTTAATGTACCCCACAAAAAAGCTTTGGATACGAGGCGTTACAATATAAATCCATTCGGTCGTTACATTAAATAATGCCTTATATGGATTGACCACTTTTATGGTTGCGACAGTAGATAAATTTAAAGGAGCTCTGTTTTTATCCTCTGCTCCCTTACTCTCAATGTAATATGGGTACGGCATAACGCTCGTTTGCTTTAATAATTCTGCCCGGCTTACCACGATTCCTTTATTAGGGTCATATTTTTTCCATTGTAGATAGTGCGTATAAACTTGGCCAAAAAACAATGGCCAAATTAAGTGAAGTCCTAAAAAGCTTTTATCCTTATATTTTGCTTTAGGGTCATCCTCTGAAACAATATTCCATTCTTGATCAAAGGCTTTTCCCTTATAGTTCATTAATATTTTATAAAATTTGCCACCTACTTGAATAATCTTACAATAACCTTCATCAATAAAAGTGACAAGGATATCTTCTTTTCCCCAAATAAAATATAAAACCAAGAATAAAGTTATTAACAAAAATATTATTTCTGTTATCGCGCCAAGTATAGCTCCTAAAAGAAGGCTAAAAACAAAATATCCCGCTATGTTAAGAATGAACAAAATTATTAGGCCTTTTAGTCCGGCTGATGTTTGAGCTGCTTTTCTTTCTCTTAAGGCTTCTTCCTTTCCGTCCATTTACTTACACCTCTTTCCGTTGTTCTGATTTTTGTTCTGCGCGCGATACAATACATTCAACACTCTTGCTTTTCATTTCAATCACCATAATTAGTACTGTAAATTAAATTGTAAAATTGCTTTCTCTTTAATATTAAAGCTGAAATGCCAACTTAATCTTAAAGAGATTATTTTTAATAATAACCTATTTTAATCAGTTTGTCAAGCTTTTTGCTCTTAAAAATATTATTTAACATTATAGTTAAAAATAATTTTTTAATTAAAAATATAAAAAATAAATATCTTTAATGTCTTTTGTTGGCTTTACTTATTAATAAATATCCACCAAAATACTTGTCGTAAATAGGGGAGTTGTGCTAAAATGATTTAATATGCAAGAGTATACAAAAGAATTTTTTTGGAATGTTTATAAAACTCTGCCCGAAGAATTGAAAGAAGCTATTTTTGATGAAAACAATAATCAGATAATTTACAATATTTGCAGTCAATTAGGATTAAATGAAGAACAAGCTTCTTTGGTCGCTAAATATACTGGCCGAGTTTTAATGGGATTATTGCCAATGAAAGACTTTGGCGTTACATTAGAATTAGAATTAAATATTGATGAAGGTTTAGCTAATAAAATTTACCAAGCTATTGATTCAACTATTTTTAAAAAACTAAGATTGCCTTTGTCTCGTTTGGCTAAACAAAAATTTGGAAATACTCCTGCGGTCCAAAACACAACTTCAACCAACGAGCCGAATACTCAAACCCAAACTGATTTAGAATTTTTTGAAAAAGATGATACCTCGTCATTCCCGCAAGAATATCAACAAGAAAAACTAAATGAAGAAAATACAATTAGCAATATCCAGTTCCCAAAAATTAGGCCTTTGTTTCAAGAGCCGATTGCAACAAAAACCGCAATAGAAGATACTGCCTCGCGAAAAAATGCTTTTCCAAATTCAAACAATAATGATTTTCAAATTAAAACAGACCAATCAACAAAACCAAATATCCCGCCAATAAAAAATTCAACATCTGATGATTTGTCAGAAATACTTCCTTCTTACGAATCAACTGAAAGCCTCGCTAACTCTAATCCTAATATATCTCCCAATATGCCTACCAAATTAGATAACATTCCTTTACCAAGCTCAAATTCCCGACCTTCTCCTCAAAGATTTTATAACTCGCCTCAAAAAACCACCCCGTCTCCAAAACAAACTGGCCAGTTTGACCCTTACCGAGAAATTCCAATTTAATAAAATTATTTAATGTATTATGGATTTTCGAGTTCCTCAATTTATTGAACACGACCCTAAAATTTTAGGCCCCCTTACATTAAGCCAGGCTATTTATGTTGGCAGCGCTATAATAATTTGTTATTTCTTAAAATATTATATAGGCCAAAATATGTTTCTTTATATTTTAGTTTGTGGATTAATTGTTGGCGCCAGCTTAGCTTTGGCTTTCATAAAAGTGGAAGGGCAGGGTCTTCCCGCGGTTGGCAAAAACTTTTCCCGTTATGCCATTAACTCTAAATTATATATTTGGAAAAGAAAAGAATTCCCGGTATTCCTATCTTCTCTTAAACAAACTGGGAAAACGACAAATGCAAATAAAAAACCAAATGACGAAATAGGACAAACTCCTAAAATTAATCACCCAAAAAAAATAAAATCTCTTAATAAAAAAATAAATTTTGAAAAATAATTATGGCAACCCCTTCACAACAATTTATTCCCATCAAACAAATTCGGGAAGGAATAATGATAATGTCAGACCAATCCTTAAGGGGCATTCTTTTTGTTTCTTCAATAAACTTTGCTTTGAAATCAGAAGAAGAACAAAGCGCTATTATTTTTAACTTTCAAAATTTTTTAAATTCATTAGATTTTACCTGCCAAATTTTAGTAAACTCAAGAAAAATCAATATCACTGGTTATATTGATATGTTAAAAGAATTAGAAGTTAATCAAAAAAATGAACTCTTAAAAATCCAAACTGCAGATTACCGCCAATACATAGAGGAACTTGTGGCAAGCGGTTCTATTATGAATAAAAGTTTTTATATTATTGTCCCGTATTATCCTTTAATAGAACTTACAGGCGCAATACCAGAACAAAACAAAAAACAAACTCAATCGCTTACAGAAGAAAATTTTCTAAAAGGCAAATATCAATTATCCCAACGAATCCAATATGTGGCTTTGGGATTACGACGGTGCGGACTTAATACAACTATGATGGGATCAGAAGAAATTTTAGAATTATTATGGTCTCTCCATCACCCCAAACAAGCGGAAATGGGTTATTACCCCGAACTGCCTCCTGAAATAATTACTTAATTAAAATTATGGCATTATTTAATAAAAACAAAAACGAACCTTCTAAGGATAAGAAAGAAAAAAAGTTGTTTGAAACAGAACTTACTGATTTTAGAGATATTGTTGCGCCTCCTTCTATTGAGGTGGCGCAAAATTATGTCCACTTAGAAGAAAAATACTCAAAAACTTATTTCGTTTTTTCTTATCCTCGCTATCTTACAATGGGCTGGCTTGCTCCAATTATTAATATGGACATTCCTTTTGATTTATCTTTTTATTTTCATCCTATCCCCACAGAGCAGATATTAAAACAACTAAAAAAGAGTGTTACCGAAGTCCAATCAGAAATAATTGAAAGGCAAGAGAAAGGATTGGTCCGTGACCCGGCCTTAGAAACTGCTTTCCAGGATTTAGAAGATTTGCGCGACAGTCTCCAAACCGCTCAAGAAAAAATGTTTAAGTTCGGCCTGTATATAACAATTTATGTAGATGATAAAAAAGACATTGAATTTGTAGAAACAACTTTACGTTCAATGTTAGAGTCGCGTTTAATATATATTAAACCGTCTTTATTCCAGCAGAAAGAGGGCCTGCTTTCTTGTTTTCCATATTGCAATGATTTACTCCAAATTCACAATACTTTAAATACTTCGCCGCTATCTAGTCTTTTCCCATTTATTTCTTTTGATTTAAGCGACAATGAAGGTATTTTGTATGGCATCAATAAGCACAATAGTTCTTTGGTATTATTTGACCGATTTAGTTTAGAAAATGCTAATATGGTAATTTTTGCTAAAGCTGGAGCGGGAAAATCTTACGCAGTTAAATTAGAAATTTTGCGCTCTTTAATGATAGGCACAGAGTGTATTATTATTGATCCTGAAAATGAATACCAAAGTTTAGCAGAATCAGTTGGCGGCTCATTCTTCAAAATTTCGCTTAGCTCAGACAGCCATATTAATCCTTTTGATCTGCCAGAAGTAGGGGAAGATGAAACCCCAGAAGATGTTTTAAGAAGCAATGTAATTAATTTGGTCGGCCTAATGAGAATTATGCTTAATGGAATGACCCCCGAAGAAGACGCTATTATGGACCAAGCAATTACAGCCACTTATGCCGCTAAAGATATTACTGTTGATTCAGACCCTAAAAAATGGAAAAACAATGTTCCTTTGCTTTCCGATTTAGAATCAGTTTTAGAAACAATGGAAAATGCTGAGTTTTTAACTGAACGATTAAGAAAATTCACCCAAGGAAGTTATTCTTCTTTTTTCAACGCGCCTTCTAATGTTAATATGGACAAAGAATTGGTTGTTTTTGGAATTCGCGATATGGAAGACGAACTTAGGCCAATCGCAATGTTTATTGTGATGCGTTATATTTGGAATACTTTAAGAGCAAGTTTGAAAAAAAGAATTTTGGTAGTAGATGAAGCTTGGTGGATGATGAAAGACCCAGACAGCGCCTCTTTTTTATATGGTATTTGCAAAAGAGGCCGAAAATATTGGCTCGGGGTAAGCACTATTACTCAAGATGTCTCTGATTTTATGAATTCAGAATATGGAAAGCCTATTATCACTAACTCTTCGCTTCAACTTTTAATGAAACAAAGCCCGGCTACAATTGATTTGGTCCAAGAAGTTTTTAATTTAACTGACCAAGAAAAATATTTACTTTTAGAAACTCCAGTAGGGGAGGGTATATTTTTTGCTGGCCAAAAACATGTAGCTATTGCTATCCGCGCTTCTTATACTGAAAATCAAATTATTACCACTAACCCAGAAGAAATTACTAAAATTAGAGAGGCCAAAGCAAGAATGGAGGCCGAAGAACAAACAAGCGGATTAATTTAATAAATATTTCCTTTAATTTTTAATAAAAATATATAAATTAAAATCCGGCCCCAAGGCCGGATTAATATTTATTTTGGTTTTATCACTATTTTCCTATGTTCTCCTTCTCCTCGGCTTTCCGCAATCACATCCTCTCTTTTTGTTAATTCTAAATGAATTATTCTTCTATCAAAAGAAGATGATAAAGCTATCTCTTTAGATTGTCTCGTTATGACTACTTCATCGGCCACGCTTTCCGCTAAATCGCGTAAATATTCTTCTTTGTTTTTTTTATAATTATCTATATCTAAATTCAAATAAATTTCTTTCTTTAATTCTTTATTAATAATTTTTCTTAAAAGCAACTGTATATCGGCTAAAACGCTTCCTTGTTTTCCAATTAATATTTGCGCCTCTTCAGTTCCCAAATCAATAGACAAAATCTCTTTTTCATTATTAAGGCATTCAAAACTCTTTATAAATACTGAGTAGCCAGCTTTATTGAAAAATTCCAAAATTATATCTTCTATTAATTTTTTTTCATCTGATGTTATCATTTTATTTTTTGTTTATTTAATAATACTTTCTGTTCAAACACAGATATTAAAGTAGTTAAAATCCAATATAATCCTAATGCTGAGGGCGCTCGGAAAAGAATTATAAATGTCAAAATGGGCATAAAAAATATCATTTGCTTTTGCATCATCACTGAAACCTCGGCCATTGTGTTTTCTTTTCCATCGCTATTATCACTTGGCGGTGGGGGAGGAGTAGCTGTTTTTACTTGCCAAAATTGCGCCAAAGCGGTTAGAGCTGCCAAAGGAATATTTGGCTGGCTTAAATCTAATTTTAAGCCATTAAAATTAAAAAGGTAGGGATATATAGCCGAAGGTAATTTTACAAAAGAATAAAGCTCGGCAGATAGTTGATTTATGTCCATTCCATTTCTTACTACATAAAAAAGCGCAAATAAAATTGGAATTTGGATAAATAATAAAATTGTGCTAAAAAATGGGTTAAATTTTTCTTGCTGATAAAGCTTAACTAACTCTTCGGCTTGTTTTTGCTGGTTGTTTTTATATTTTTTTTGAATTGCCTTCATTTTCGGTTGAATTTCGGCCATTACCTTTTGAGATTCAATTGATTTTCTATTGATAGGATGGAGTATGGCTTTTAGTACTAAGGTTAAAATAATAATCGCTACGCCAAAATTTCCAATTAAGCCATATAGCCAAATTAATATATTCAGCATAGGCCGATAAAGAAAGGTATTAAAAAGAAAAGAAAAAGGATTCATAATAAATATAATATATAATTTTTAACTAATAACTAAATATTGATTTTGGTAATTATTGATTTAAGGTCTTTTTTAATTTCTTGATAGCTGGCTGTTTTAATATTAGGATAAGCTATAAAAACGATATCATAATTTCCTAAAACATTTCTGAATTCTCTTGCCGCTGCGCGCAACCGTCTTTTTATTTTATTTCTTAAAACAGCTGATTTGGCTACTTTCTTACTAACTATAAATCCAATCCGGCAATAATTTTGTGAAGAGGGAATTATTTTTATTAAAAAATATTTTCCTTTAATAGCCTTGCCGTTTTTGAAAATATATTCAAATTCTTTCTGTTTTTTTAAGCGGTTTGGTTTAGGAAGCATAAATTAAAAAATAAAAACTCCGCTTATAGCGGGGTGTTTTATATTGTTAATCTGTCTCTTTTTTTACTCCTCCTTTTTTTCAACACTTTTCGCCCGCCTTGGCTCGCTGTTCTTGCTAAAAAGCCGTGCGTCCTTTGCCTTTTCTTTTTTTTAGGTTTATAAGTAATACTCATAATATCTCTAACTTGTTATTTATAATTATATTTTAATAATAGCAATTTTTTGCTTTTTGGTCAATAAAAATTTAATTACGCCAATTTAATTTGATAAATTTTGTCTCAATTTATCCACGCTTTTTCAACAAGGCTTTATTTTCCCTTTATTTTATAAGGCCACTTTGCGAGATTGACAAAGTAATCTATAATATAAGTGTATATAAAAGCAAAAATTTATTAAAATAATTTTAATAATTCATAATTAAAATATAATTATTTATTCGTCTTATGGCAGAAGCAGAACAATTATGGCAAACTGTTTTATCTCAAATTCAGCTCAATATCTCGGCTGCTAATTTTGCCACCTGGTTTGCTAACACAAAAATATCTTCTATCGAGGGGGACAAAATAATTATTGCGGCTCCTAATTCATTTAGTAAAGAATGGCTAGAGCAAAAATACAATAAAGATATTTTAAAAATTTTACACGATATAAACCCTCGCTTAAAAAACATTGAATATATAGTAAGCGCGGCCAAAGCGGATAAAAAGGCGATTACTTCAAAAAAAACAAATTCTCAAGAAGAGAATATTGTGGAGCAATTAGGTTTTTCCGAATTAGAAATTAACCAAGAAACCAACCTAAATCCAAAATACACTTTTGAAGATTTTATTGTTGGCCCATTTAATGAAATAGCTTATGCCGCGGCCATAGCTGTAACAGAAGAACCCGGAAAAAATTATAACCCTCTTTTTGTTTATGGGGGAGTGGGATTGGGAAAAACACACTTAATTCAAGCTATAGGAAATAAAATAAAAGAAAACCACCCCGACCAAAAAGTTCGTTATATCCCCGCTGAAAAATTAATCTCCTCTATTGTAAATGCAATAAAAAATAATAATATAGAAGGATTAAAGAAAAACCTGCGTGAATTAGATGTGCTTATTGTTGATGATATTCAGTTTTTGGCTGGCAAAGACAAAACCCAAGAAGAATTTTTCCACACCTTTAACTCTTTATATCAAAAAAATAAGCAGATTGTCCTTTCCTCAGACCGGCACCCTAATAATATCCCTGCTATTACCGAGCGATTAAAATCTCGCTTTGAAGGAGGAATGATAGCAGACATTAATACTCCTGATTTTGAAACAAGAATTGCTATTTTAAAACAAAAAATGGAGAAAAAGGGAGTAAATTTTAACCAAGATGTGGTTGAGTATGTAGCGTCTGTAATTCAAAAAAATATCCGAGAATTAGAAAGCGCGCTTAATCGCCTAATTATTTTTAAGAAAACAAATAACCGCAATCCCAGCCTTGAAGACGCTAAAAAACTATTAAAAACCTTAATAGTTTCATCTAATAATGTTATTGGCCCTAAAAAAATAATAGAAACCATCACTGAATTTTATGATATCCCGAGCGGCAATATGTTTTATTCATCTCGAAAAAAAGAATACAGCAAGCCAAGACAAATTGCTATGTATTTATTAAAAAAAGAACTAAAATTGTCTTACTCTGAAATTGGTAGAAAATTCGGGGGAAAAGACCACACCACTGTAATTCATGCTTGCCAATTAATTGAAAAATTATGGGAAGAAGAAGAAAAAACCCACCAAGAAATTGAATTAATTTTACAAAGAATTTATGCTGGTTAATATTTTTATGTCTGTTTAAAAACTGTTAATAATATAAGCATAATTTAATATAAGAAAGTGGATAAAATAATAGAGTCAAAATATGAAAAATATCTAAAATAATTTTAACTCTTGTTTTTATCTTAAATGCCCAACTTTTCTCTCAAGTTATCCACATATTTTATAAAATAAAAAACTAAAAAATCCTTTCAAATAAAAGAAAAATTCGATTAAAAAATTATCCCCAAAAATTTTTAATGTTTATTATAATAATTTTAATAAAAATAAATTAAATAAATAATATATATGAACTTCACAATTTTAACCAAAGAAATAAAAAAAGGAATTGGGGTGACTGAAAAAATTACAGGTCACAACCTTACTCTTCCTATATTAGACAATGTTTTATTGGAAGCATTGCCAAATTTTCTTAAAATATCTGCTACTGATTTAGAATTAGGAATTCAATGGTGGGGATTATGTAAAACCGAAAAAGAAGGAAAATTAGCCGTACCAGCTAAACTTTTGAGTCAAGTTGTAAATATAATTAACCAAGAAAAGATTAACATTAAAGAAAGAAATAATAATTTAGTTATTGAGGGAAACAATTACAAAACCCAAATTAAGGGCTTTTCGCCTGATGATTTTCCAATTATCCCAACTTTTGGAAAAGATTTTTATATAGAAATAAATCCTCAAAAGCTGAAAGAAGGATTAACGAGCGTAGTTAATATTGTAAGCCTTTCTCAAATTCGGCCGGAAATATCGGGCATCTATTTTTATTTTGACAAAGATTTAGTTAAATTGGTTGCCACTGATAGTTTTCGTTTAGCAGAAAAAGTATTATCTTTTGGAAATAAAGCAGGATATAAAAATACATTTAAAAATCCTATAAGTTTTATTTTGCCCCAAAAGGCAGCCAAAGAGTTAATTAATATTTTAACTGAAACCGAAAAAGATATTAAAATTTATGCTTCTGAATCCCAAGTTTTATTTGAAACTTATTTAACTAGTTTAGACCATCCAGAAATTAATTTAATTAGCCGTCAAATTGAAGGGGAATATCCTTCTTATCAAGAAATTATCCCCAAAAATACCAAAACTAAATTAATTTTGAATAAAGATGAATTTACTCAAAAAGTTAAAGCAGCGGGAATTTTTGGAGGCCGCACTAATGAAATCGCCTTAAAGATAAATCCAAAAGAAAAAGAAATAGAAATTTGCAGTCAAGATTCTGAAGCTGGAGAAAGTAATTTATTTTTAGGAGCGAGAATTGAAGGAGCTGAGTTAAAAGTTTCTTATAATTGGAAATTTATTTTAGAGGGGTTAGAAAATATAAAATCTTCAGAGGTATCTTTTGAAATGCAAGGAAATGATGGGCCGTCGGTTATTAAACCAATTGGAGATGAAAGTTATATTTATGTAGTAATGCCAATTAAGGTTTAATCAAAAACAATTTTTTAAAAAAAGCGCGAGAAATCGCGCTTTTTTAATTATTAAAATTAAAAATAATAAAAACTAATCTGGGACTAAAGGAACTTCGGTGCCCGGCTCCACTGGTTCGGATGTTTCATTGACTTCGCCAGCTTTTAATTCAATAGCTTTAAGAATTATAGCTCGCCAAATAGGACCAGCCGCTTGTTCTCCAATAGCAGACATACGAGCGTGATTATTATTGCCAGCCCAAACTGACACGACCACATCTTCAGTATACCCAATTGTCCAGCCATCTTGACTTTCTTGAGTGGTCCCTGTTTTAACCGCTACTTTATAATCATCAAATCTTAAAAGAGAATGAGCTCCAAACATTGGCGCGCGGGCATTATTGTCTGAAAGAATATCAGTGACCATATCGCAGACATTTTTTTCTAAAACTTTGCGCGGGGTTTTATTGTTTTGATAAAGAATGTTCCCTTGACTGTCTTCTATCCTTAATATTACAGACGGCTCTATATAGTATCCGCCATTAGCTAAAACCCCATAAGCTGTAGCCATATCAATAACGCGGACATCAGCTGCTCCTAAAGCGAATGATAATCCATAACGAGAAGTATCATCTCCTAAAGTAGTAATGCCCATTAATTTTGCTAACTCAATTGCATTAGAAAGCCCAGCATAATCATTCAATACTTTAATCGCCGGTATATTTAAAGATTGGGCTAAGGCCGATCTTAAAGTTAAAGGGCCTCGGAAGCGGCCATCATAATTATTGGGCGCATAACCATTATAATTTACTGGTTCGTCTACTACCACTGTATCCGGGGTAGCGCCATTTCGGAAAGCAGCCGCATAAATTATTGGCTTAAAAGAAGACCCCGGTTGTCTTACCCCCTGAACAGCTACATTATAACTTGGAACAAACTTACAAGTTGTTGCGGGGTCGCAACCTTTTGGCAATGGGTCAGCGTAAGGGTCAGCCGATCCAATCATAGCTAAAACCTCGCCAGTTTTTGGAGACAAAACAACTACCGCGGCATTGTAAGCATTGAAATTGATTCTATTTTTTGCGACATTTTCTTTAACAATTTCTTCAGCTTCTTTTTGTAAGTTCCAATCTAAGGTTGTGTAAATTCTTAAACCCTTGGTTTGTAAAAAATCAGCTCCATATTGCTCTTCAATTTGTTGTTTTGCATAAGTGACAAAATGGTAGGCCAAAGTTTTATTAGGCACTTTGGCAATTTCTATTTTTTCCGCTGCCGCTTTTTCTTCTTCTTCGGATGTAATATATCCTTCTTCGCGCATTCTTTGTAAAACAAAATTTTTTCTTACCATTAATTTATCCCAATGGTCTCCATAAGGAGAATAATAGCTTGGCATTTGAATAATTGCGGCGAGCATTGCTGCTTCTGGCAAACTAATATCTTGGATTGGCTTTTGAAAATAAGTCAAGGAGGCCTCTTCAGCTCCATAAATATTAATTCCAAAAGGCACTTGGTTTAAGTACCATTCTAAAATTTGATTTTTAGAGTAGCGCCTATCTAATTCAATAGCTAATACAATTTCTTTTATTTTTCTTTTTAGGGTTTTATCAGGAGTTAAGAAAGTAGAACGGATTAATTGTTGGTCAATTGTAGAAGCGCCTTGAGTTTTTCCTTGAGTAATATCTAAGTATAAAGCTCGCATAACACCAGAGGGGTCAATGCCAAAATGAGTATAAAAACGATTATCTTCAGTAGCAATAACGGCTTGTTGTAAACTTAAAGGAATTTGAGATAAGGGGACATAAGTTCTTTTTTCTTCATTATAGACATCGCTTAATAAAATTTCACCAGTGCGGTCATAAATTTTTGTAGATTCAATCATCTCGTTTTCAGTAAAATTTTGCGGTCGCGGCAAGTCCTTAATAATTATAAAAAAGATGATAGCTGCAAAAATGATTAAGACCAAAAAAAATAAGCCGATTATTTTTAGCAAAACAGAAAAAATATGAAAATGTTTCTTTTTCTTTTTAGGATTAATTTCTTTTTTGAATGGCGATTGACTTTGTTTGGTATCTGAATTTAATTTGATTTTCCGTCCCGATTTTATTGTTACGGGAATGATTCTATTTTTTTTCATATTAAAAATAAACTTTGGTATTTAATATAGCACTGACGAATAAAATAATCAATTTTATATTAATTTATATTAAAATATATCCAAAAATTTAAAATTTAATGTGTTTAGGGGTCAGACCCTAAAGGTGTTTAGGTGCTCTTATGTTTAGGGGTCAGACCCTAAAGGTGTTTAGGTGCTCCTATGTTTAGGGGTCAGACCCCAAGGGCTTTGGGGGGTCTGACCCCTAAACATCACCCAAGCATAAAGACCCAAACATTATTTTTGCTTTTTTCAAAATGTTTGGGGGTCTAACTCCTAAACACCACCCAAGCATAAAGACATAAACATCACCTTGTTTATTTTTCACTTGACACCTACAACCAAGAAAAGGTATAATCAAACTAATCAATTATAATAAATAA
>CALMWW010000120.1 GCA_937870835.1 uncultured bacterium | reverse complement strand
TTTATATAGTAAATTCAAGCGTTTTTAACATTTGCGTAATTTATTTTAGTATGTTAGAATTGAGACATTATGTTTGAGGTAATCTTTGATTCTGATACTATAATTTCTTTAATTAAAGCCACGGGGTATATAGGAGTTTGGGCGGCAATTTTTGCTGAAACAGGATTGTTTTTTGGGTTTTTCTTGCCCGGCGACAGCTTGCTTTTTGCAGCCGGACTTTTAGCCTCTCAAGGATTTTTAAATATTTTTATTTTATCGATTGGGGTATTTATTGCTGCAGTTTTAGGAGATAATACTGGTTATGCTTTTGGCAAAAAAACTGGCCCTTTAATTTTCAAACGTGAAGATTCATTATTATTCCATAAAAAAAATCTAATTCGCGCCGAGGAGTTTTATAAAAAGTATGGAACTTTTACAATTATTATAGCAAGGTTTATCCCGATTATCCGAACATTCGCCCCTATTGTGGCCGGAGTTGGAAAAATGGAATATAAAAAATTTTTTATTTTTAATATTATCGGTGGATTGATATGGGCCCTTAGTCTTCCCTTAATTGGTTATTATTTATTAGCTGTTTTCCCGCAATTAGAAAATTATATAAACTTGATTATAATTTTAATAATTTTTGTTTCTTTAATTCCAGCCGCTCTTCAATTTTTGAAAGAAATAAAAAACCCCCGCGCTAAAGCATAATCTCGGAGGTTTCTAAATTTTTTATTTTTTTATTCTCGTAAATTATCTAAATTTACATTATAAATAATTTCTTCATTAATAAGGCGATAATTTAAAATTTCATCATTATTAAACCAAACATTAATTTCTCTTTCGGCTTCGTTGGGGTCGTCAGAGCAATGGACTAAATTTCGAACCGCCCGTTCGTCAAGATTAGAAAGGTCATAAGAATCAATTGTTAGGTCGCCCCTAATTGTTCCCACATCAGAACTTAAGGGCTCAGTGCCACCAACAAGTTTTTTGACCACTCCAACAGCTTTATTCCCTTCCCAAACCATTATTATAATGGGAGTAGCTGTCATAAACTTAATTAAGGTTCGGATAATGTCTTTTCCATATTCAATGGCCGGTTTCTCTATCGGGAGGCCGTTAGCTTGACGATTATCAATTGTATTTTTCCCTTTGGCTTCATACCAAGCCTCATTTTTATTATAGTGTTTTAAGAATTGTTCTTCGGTTGCATAAATAAATTTCATAGCTACTAATTTTAAGCCAGTACGTTCAATACGATGAATAATTTCTCCAATTAAAGACCGTTCTATGCCATCGGGCTTAATAATAACAAGGGTGCGTTCTTTTTTAACATTTGTATTGTTAGCCATATTTTTATATAAATTATTTTAAATTTGTAATTTTTTTGTAATATATAATTTTAATTTGCGGACCCGACCGGGCTCG
>CALMWW010000119.1 GCA_937870835.1 uncultured bacterium | reverse complement strand
CCAATTTTATTTTTAAAAGCAGTATAAGAATCGGGTAAAAATTGTTTATTTGAAACAAACTTAATAAACTTATCTTTGTCAAAAATTGTCGCCTCGCCAACTTGCTTAAAAAATACTTCTTTTATTTTTTCATCCGACAAAAGTAGCTCAATAAGCTCTTTATCCAATTTTAAAGCAAGTTCAATGATTTTATTCTTTAAAAGCTCGCCCTCGCTCACCAGTCGTTCGTCTTTTTTAAGCAAGCTTTTTAAATTGTCCAATAAGTTTTCCATGGTTATATTTTATCACAATTTCTCTGTTTTTTTATTTAAAATTATCTTGTTAGTGATTTCTTAAAATAATTCTTTATATCTTGGATTTATTTCAACTACCGGTTTCATTTTTATGGTTGAATTAACAAAATATTTTTTTGTAAGGGATTTTTCCAAGAATCGGAATTTTATTCATTTTAGCAAATTTTTCTATTTCTGTATAGAAAATGTATAATGCCACTCTATTTTGCACTCTTGAGGCCTGTTTATTGGTTGATTAATTAACTTGTTTGCGACCTTGGTTTGAACTAATTGCCGTTCTTGCCATCTTAATATGTATTGTACAGGAGAAAGCTTGTTTTGAAAAGCATTACACAAAGACAAAAACATCATAAAACAACCTATTTATAATGTATGGCCTATCTATTAATTATGCTTGCTGCGCCCTTATGGAATGCAATATGTTTCTGGCATTATGCATTAATTTCTGTTATACTCAAAATAAAGATATAAAAAATCGCGAAAAAACTTAGATGACGCAGGACGATTTGGCCAAAAAAACAAATATTATATTAAATATACAAACTATGGTGAAAATTGCCAAAACCCTGAATATTTCGATTGAGGAGTTGTTAAAATAAATTTTAAAAAATGAATAAAAAAATAAGCGCTATTTTAATTTTAGTTCTCGTCGCATTGGCTTTAACGGCAGCTATATTTCTCAGCGTATATTGGAAAAAAAATAATCTACCGCCGCAAGAAAATCCCGCAGTAACTATTGATGAAAATTATTGTAACCAATACCAACCCGATTTTTGCCCTGATGGCTGTATTGTCTGCCCTCCCTGCCCTGAATGCAGTTCAATTCAATGCCGCTTAGCCTCGTCATGCGAGGCAATGGGTTTTAATAAAGATTGGTACCAACAAACAAAACCACCATCTACTGAAACAACCGAAATCGCTAATCCAGCTTCGGTTTATTGTAAAGAACAAGAAGGAAAATTAGAAATTAGAAAAAACGCTAATGGTGACCAATATGGAGTTTGTATTTTCACTGATAAAAGCGAGTGTGAAGAATGGGCATTTTTTAAGGGTGAATGTGGAAAAGATAAAATAAATAATTGTGTAAAACAAGGTGGCTATTGCGCCGAGGAATGTAAAGAAGGTGATGGTGTTGTTTATTTGAAAGGATGTTCGTCTCATCAAGTTTGTTGTATGTCAAAAGAATCAAAAAACGAATCCCCGCTTTATTGCAAAGATTTGTGTGGCGATGGAATGTGCCAAGAAATAGTTTGTATGGCCATTGGCTGTCCTTGCGCTGAATCAGTAAAAAATTGCCCTCAAGATTGCCAATAAAATTATAAACAAAAAACCGCGCTTTGCGGTTTTTTGATGGTCCCGGCTTTTTCAAAATGGAATCCGAAGAATCCAAGTGGGTGCCTCAGTCAGCCGCCACGGCGGTTAACTATTATGGCTCCCTTTGAAAAAGACGTTCGGAATTTTTGAATACCGGGACCATCTATATTATAGCAAATTTTCAATTATTTTAAAGATGTCTCGCTTAAAATTTTTAAATTATTTCCATCAGAGATAATTTCTATATTGCCATTAATATCATTACGGTATACTTTTATTTGCGCGGCATTTAGCCGTTCTAAAATTTCGGGAGTTGGATGTCCATAACTATTATTTTTACCAACCTGAATAACTGCCACTTTTGGTGAAACCATATTAAGGAATTCTTCGGAATTGCTATATTTTGAACCATGGTGCGCCACTTTCAATACATCTGATTGAATTTCTTCTCCGCTTTTTATAATTTCTAATTCTTCAGATTTTCCAATATCTCCAGTAAATAAAAATTCATTTTTGTTAAAAACTAATCGGCTAACAAGACAATTTTCATTTTTCGATTCTTGACCTGCTGACGCGACAGCCTGAAATGGAAATAAAATATCCATTTCCGTCTTGCCAAGCAATATTTTATCATAAGCGTCTAATTCATATATTTGAGCGCCTTCTTCAGCTTGTTCTTTCAAAACCGCATCATAAAAATTTTGAAATTCCGCTGTATCTTTTGTATCGCCCGTCCAAACAATGTTTTTTACTTTGTATAATTTTAATATTTTAAAAAGTCCGATAAAGTGATCTTTCTCAGGATGAGTTAAAATCATTAAATCAATTTCTCGGTCCCAAAAAGGAATTTTCTTAGCTAATTTTTCTGCTGCTAAATTATAGCTTGGTCCACCATCTATAATAATCTTTTGTTTATCTGGTGTATTTATTAAAATAGCATCACCCTGCCCAACATCTAAAAAATCAACCCTTAAATTAGGGGGTTGGCGCGCTTCAAAAAATAAAGCCCATGTAAAAAGGTTTGCTCCTATTAAAATTCCAAAAATAAAAAGAACCGGTTTATTCATCCGATTCTTTATTTAAAACTTGATTAAGCTCATCTATCAAAGCATCCCCATCCAACCCATAAGTTTCGCAAATTTGACCTAAAGTTAAACTATTCATTTCTTCCTGAGCATAGGGACAAGTTAAACAAGGTACCCCATATTTTTCTAAAATTGCTTCGGCTTTTTGGTCTTCTATAATATCTGCTAAAATTGTTTTTTGAGTTATTTTCATAAAATTTTATTTATTCTTCTTCTCCCTCGTCGTCCGGAATACCATTAATTTCTTCAATAGCGCCATAGGGACATAAATCTACCCCTCCGCATTCTTCAATTTTTGCTGAACTTATTACATGAGCTTTGCCATCGGCTTGCATTTCCGTGCCGCCGGGACAAGCTACAACACAACTTCCGCAACCAATACATTTATCTTTATTAACTTGATATTGTTTTTCTTCCATTTTAAAAAATTTATTTATTATTTTTTTGATTTTTCAATTAATTGCTCGGCAACTTCTTTTGACTCAAAACCTGTAATTTTAACCCATTTATTTGGTTCTAATCTTTTATAGGTTTCAAAAAATTCTTGAATTACCTTTTTTTGATATTCAGTTAAGTCATCAAGACTATTAATTTCCTTAAAACTTGGATCAATTTTATCATCTGGCACTGCCAAAATTTTATAATCTACTCCCCCCTCGTCTTCCATATTAAGCATTCCAATTACCTTGCAAGGCACCACACAACCCGGAAAGGTGGCATGTTCGGCTAAAACAACTACATCTAAAGGATCACCGTCTTCGGATAAAGTATTTTCAATAAAACCATATTCAAATGGCCAATAAACTGGCGAATATAATACTCTATCTAATTTAATTTGATTAGTTTCTTTATCAAATTCATATTTATTTATACTTCCTTTGGGGTTTTCTATAAAAACATTTATCTTCATATATTTTATTTATTATTTATATTTATTATTTATATTTATTGTTCTAAAAACACACCTTACCCTAAAAATTATTTTAACACAAGGGTAATTTATTTTATTTTCTAAATTTATTCTGGTTTTCGCTTCCTTCCCATTAAATCCCTAAAAGCTTCTTGCGGAGATTTATTTTTATATAAAATCAAATAAAGCTGTTTAGTAATGGGCATATCGACTTTATATTTTCGGCTTAATTGATAAACCGCTTCAGTGGTAGTAGCTCCCTCAATAATACTATCTGTAGATTGAATTATTTCTTCTACTTTTTCTCCTTTTGCAATTTTTTCACCAAAAGTTCGGTTACGACTTTCTGAACTAATACAAGTAGTAGATAAATCCCCTAAGCCAGCTAAACCGGCAAAACTTTTTGTTTTTGCTCCCATTTTTAATCCTAATCTTTGAATTTCTGCTAACCCCCGCGCTAAAATTGCAGCTTTTGTATTTGAACCAAAACCTAACCCATCTGAAATGCCGGCGACTATAGCAATGATATTTTTAAGTGGTCCGCCTAACTCCACTCCTACCACATCTGTAGAGGTGTAAACTCTAAAATAGTTATTGCTAAAAATATCCTGAATTTTTTTAGCTATTTTATGATTATTTGAGGCAACTACTACTAAGGCTGGCATTTTTTTAGCCACCTCAATAGCAATTGTTGGACCTGATAAAACAGCTACCGACACTTTTCCAAATTCATCTTTTAGAATTTCTGTCATTCTTTTTAGGGTTTTTTGTTCAATGCCTTTTGCCACATTAACAAAAATTTTTCCCTTCAAAGAAACATTGGTTGCTTTAACTTGACGAGCTACATCTCTAAAAAATTTTGAAGGAATAGCAAAAATAACTAATTCAGCCGGTTCAAGCGCTTTTTTCAAATCTGGTTCAAAGATAATATCTTTAGGAATTTTGATACCCGGCAAATATTTTCTATTTTCTCGCTCTTTGCTTAATTGTTTTAAGTATTCAGGAAAAACACTCCACATAACAACTTGATGTCCATTTTCAGACAATAAAACACCTAGGGTGGTTGCCCACGCTCCGTCTCCCAAAATAACAATCTTTGTTTTTTTATTTTTTATTTTAGTCATAAACTTATTATACTTTATCTTATGAAAATTTTCTATGCGAACAAATATCTCTATAATCACAAAATTGGCAATTCCAGCTCGGCGTAGGTTTAAAATTACTTCGTTTAATTCGCGTAATTATATCTTTAACTTTTTCTTCAGTTTTAACTATATCTTCATCGGTTGGAATAAATGATTTAATGCTTCCATCTTCTACATAATAATACGAAAGTTTCCCAACTTTTAGTCCAAAAATTTTAGTAGCAGCTAATTGATAAATTAATAATTGAAATTTATCATCCGCGCTTAAAGATGTTTTGGGATTACCGGTTTTATAATCTATCAATTCTACTTCATTATTAGGCAAATTATCTATCCTGTCTATTGAGCCCACTATAATATCTCCATTAAGTTTTAAAGAAAAATCTTTTTCTAAGGCTGGCTCTCCATTAATAAAATGCACATTTAATGGATTCTTTTTTAAATCTTCATAAAATTTTTTTAATATTTCTTTCCCTCTTATATAATATTCTTTTTTTGAATCACCATCGTGCCAATCGTCAATCCATTCTTTATCATAAATTTCCAGTAAGTCCTGCAAAGATAAAGTTAAGCCATTTGCTTGCGCTTCAGATTTTCCAAATAAATCCTTTTGTTTGACTTCAATATTTCTAACTGCCAAACCAACAAATTTATGCAATGAATTATGAATAGTTTTGCCAAAACTAAAATTAGGACGGCCTCGGGTTTGTATTTTTAAAATATGCGCAAATTTATATTGCAAAGGACAATTTAAAAAAGCAGTTAATTGTGAATAAGAAAAATGATTCGGTAAAAATCCTTTTACTGCACTTTGATTGGTGGTTTCATTAGACTCTAACTTAAAATTATGATTGCGATTAAACCCAAAATTATTTATCTTTCCATTTTTGGCACTATGCACTTTCAAAACTTCTTCGCTAATTAAATTAGCTTCTATTAAAAAACGAGATGGTTTTTTAATTTGTTTGCCCCCATAATCTTCAGCCCAAGTTAAAAATAAGCCCCTTTTAGCTCGAGTTAAAGCCACATAAAATAAACGACGCTCTTCTTGTAAATGAAAATCTCCTTCGGGTAAAACTTCTTTTACTAATTTTGAGGGCAAAGGGATGGGATCGCTTTTTTGGTCACTCGGAAATTTACGATGCGCTAAGTTAGCCACAAAAACATACTTAAATTCAAGCCCTTTTGCAGAATGCACGGTCATTACTTTCACTGCATCACAATAATTATCTAAACTTGAATATAACTCACCCTCTTCGCCAGCTTCTAATTCCATTTGTAATTCTTCTACAAAAGCTAATAATTTTCCATCGGGTTGGGAATTTTCAAAATCTTTAATCTTTTGGAAAAATTGATAAAACAAATCCCAATATTTTAAGTTTTGCTCAGTTGGCTCAGATAACTTTTGGTTATAGCCCAAATCATCAAGCAAATTAATAAAAACTTCGCTTGTGTTTTTTTCTTTAGATAAAGTAAAGTGCTTTTTTAAATTTTTTATAAGCTTTTCTAATTTTACTTTTGTTTCAGAACGTAATTTTGTCATTAAATAAGCATCTTGAATAGCTTCATAAACTGGAATTCCTTTTTTGTCGCTGTATTGAGTAATCCGCGCTACTTCATCTGCATCTAAATCTAAAGGAAGCATTCGCAAAACTCTGTATAAGCTCGGAGAATCATAAAAATTAATTATGGTCTTAAAATAAGAAATAATATCTAAAATTAAAGGATTCGTATAAAGTCCCCGTGAAGAAACAAATTCATAAGGAATATTAGCCCGGTCTAAGGCCCGGCTAAAATTATTAGCTGATTCATTGGTCCGGACTAAAATAGCAAAATCTGAAAATTTTGCATCCTCATCTATTTCTTTAAGTTCCCAAATTTTATTAATAATGCCTGTTATTTCTTCGTCCCCTGTCTGAAATCCCAAAAGTTCTATTTCGCCTGGTTTTTTTTGATTGCTTTTTAACCGCTTGCTGATTTTAACAAAATTTTTCAAATCTACGCCTTTTTCCTCGGCCTGTTTCTTTAATTCTATATTTTCATTTAGCTGATATTCTAACCGATTGGGATTATTGTGCTGAATAAATGTATAGGCTAAATCTAAAATATTTTGAGGTGAACGGTAATTTTCAGTCAGAACAACTTGCTGAGAATTTGGAAAATCTTTCTTAAACATTAAAACATTATTAAAAGATGCTCCTTGAAAATGATAAATTGACTGGTCGTCATCAGCGCAAACTGCTAAATTATTTTTTGGCGCTGCTAAAAGTTTGACTAATTCATATTGTACTAAATTAGTATCTTGGAATTCATCTACCATTACATATTGGAAGCGGTCTCTAAAAATTTTTAAAATCTCGGGCCTTTTCTTAAATAATTCAATGGTATAGTTAATCAAATCTCCAAAATCTAAACAACTATTATCTAATAAAATTTTTTGATAAGTGTGATAAGCCAAAGCCACTTCATTTACTCGCGCATATTCAGCTTGCAATAAATCTAAATTTTCTTCAAAAACATCTGTCTTTTTTTTAGAATTACGCTTTGTTTTTATATTTTTATTAACCGCTGGCGCAATGTCTAAACTTGATTTCAAATAATCCGCATATTCTAAATATTCTTCAGGAGTAATGCCTTCATTTTTACATTGACGAAAATGTTTAATTAGAGCTTGAATAAATTTAGTTGGATTGCCAAGCGGCCGATACTCTTTCAAAAAATTAAATTTATTCCAATTTTTACGCACTAAAACCCAACTTCCGGTTTCATTAAGAAGTTTATAATTCATCGGCAATCCTACTAAAAGCCCGTAATTTTTTAAGACTCGGTCGCAAAAAGAATGAAAAGTAGAAATCCAAAAATCATAATATCCAAATGGCAAAATATTTTCCACTCGTTCTTCCATTTCTAAAGCAGCTTTTTCAGTAAAAGTCAAAGCTAAAATTTGTTCTGGGGCAACACCTTTTTCACTGACTAAATAAGCCAAACGGTTTGTTAAAACCGTGGTTTTGCCAGTTCCTGCGCCAGACACTATTAATAATGGTCCTTCGGTTAATTCTACGGCCCGACGCTGTTCTTGATTTAATTTATTTATTTTCATACTAATATATTATACGCTAAAAATAATTTTTTTCAAAAAAAAGGCACTTATAAAAAGTGTCATATATTATTTAACCAAAGCACCAATCTATAGACCGCATCAGGGACAACCTTGTCCCTATTGTTTTTCAAAAATTCTCTTAAGCTATTGATGTCGGCTGGTACAAAAACAAAATTTTCAATTTCCCAATCAGGCCGATACTGCCTTAATGTTTCTTGAGCCTCTTCGGCCGTCTCTTCTAATCTTAAGGAAACAGCAATCATTGGTTGTCGACTACCGCTCCTGTTATAAAAGATTCCTAAAATCTTTAAATCATAATAAGGTCTTAATCCTGGCAGTTCTTCCTTGAATTCCCGATTCAACCCTTTTTCAAAGGAAATAAGTCGGAAATATCTTTTTATCTTAGAATTATCCCCCCTTTTTAATGAAATCCTATCTACTTCGGGATGAAGATATCCACCCGGCACTAATGTATATTGACCGGCATAAAAAGAAGTTTGCCCCCTTTTAGCAAATATTACACAGCCCTGCGGATATTGCGGAGAGGGAGCTGTTAGAGCCACTGCCCCTACTGACAGAGGTAAAACATCGCCATTGTCTAAGTGCGGACTAGTCGTCAAAAGTTTGTTTGGTTTTGGCTTTTGGTGACTATATAAATATTCAGCGTAAGTTTTTTGATGAGCGTATAAAATTATTTTTTTCCCTTCACGCTCTATTTTTCCCACGCTCACCATTGGTTCATTTGTATCTTGAGAATGAATCTCACACCAATTCTGCCAAAACTTTATAAGATTTTCATCTGGCCGTTCCATGGAAGGATTTTTATCGCGAAACATCCTAATTTCAATTTGCGAAATCTTTCCCCCCACTAAAAGCTGACATTCTTCTGTCAGCTTTTCATCAAAGTCTAACAGGCTTATTTCTTTTTTAAGGTCCAAACTTACGGCAAATGGAGTCATTTTCTGTCCTCCTTAAAGGACTATTTAAATAATAAAATTATTTTTTATTGTTGTCAAGCCCTAAAAGTCTGCTTTTTTCTAAAAATGAAAACTTTTCAATTGCATATCGCAACAGAATTCAAAGCGTTTGAGTTGCATATTTTCAAAAATTTTACTTTTGCCAATTAGACCGCGCCAATTTATAAATAATCTATATATCTTTATCTAATAAATAATTTCCCGCAATTTTTGGTGCGAATATATCTACTAAATCCCAATTGTAAATTTTTTTATAATTTTTAAATAAAAATTAAAATAACTTTTTTGTTTTTTTCTCAGCTTTATTATATTGTTGAATTAAAATTCATAATCCAGCTAATCTAAATTCATTATTTTAAGTAGGATTAAATAAATAAATTACTGAAGCCAAAACACATAAACAACCAAAAATAAAAGTAAATTTTGAAAAATTAATTTTTTTTGAAAAATCCATCAAAACCTTTAAGGTTGCCATTCCAAAAATAAAACTAAAAATTAAAGCTATCCAATGACCCTGAAAAATTAATCCCGGATTTTGAATATAAGAATAAATATTTACTCCCAACACTATAGGTATAGAAATCAAATAGGAAGTTTTCAAAATTTTATCTGGCTCATCTTCAAATAATGATAACCCAAAAATGGTAGCTCCCGAACGCGAGATACCGGGAATTGGCGTAATGGCTTGTAAAAATCCAACTGCAATAGCTTTAATATTGTCACTGGCTTTAATTTTAATTTTTTTACTTTGAAACCATGAAGTTAAAAATAAACCAATACCCATTATAAAAAGCAAGACGGCTCCTCCGCTAATATTACGAGCAAATTTATATACAAAAAATCCTAATCCTCCGGAAATAAAGGTAACTATTATAAAAAATTTCAAAAATTTTTTATCTTTTAATAAAATTAAATCTCTAATGTCTTTCCAAAAATAAATAACTACTGCTAAAAGCGTTCCTAAATGTAAAAAAAGCGCAAAATCAATACTATTAAATTCAGGTAAAGAAAAATTAGTAAAAAGCGCTACTATTCCCTCGCTTGAAATTGGCAACCATTCAAAAATTCCTTGTAAAATACCTGCTAAAATATATTCCCACATATATGTTGATATTATTTAATAATTCTTAAAACTCTTATTCTTCCAAATTGGTCTTTCCAAAATTCATAATTAGAATAGTTTTTGTTTTTAACTAAAATATCCATCTCGGACTTAATAAGCTCTTTTTGTTGGGGGTCAATTTCTATATACCCTACTCCTTTATTTTCTAAACACAAAAAAGCTTCTTCTAAAAATATCTTAATAAAATCCATTCCTTGTTTGCCTCCTAATAAAGCAATACCCGGTTCATATTTTCTTACATCTTCGCCTAATTCTTGAATTCTTTCCTCGGCCACATAAGGTGGATTAGCTAAAATAAAATTATACTTTCCATTAACATTTGAAAAAATATCCGACTGGATTATTTGATAGCGATTCTTATCAATTTTATTTAGATTAAGATTAATTTCTATCTGTCTCAAAAAATTATTATCAATCTCTACAAAATCGCAAATTGTATTTTTAACATTTTTTAATATTGCGATACCAATACAACCAGACCCGGCAAAAACATCCAAACAACGAATTGTTTTTTTAGAAAAAACTTTAATTTCTTTTATTGCTTTCTCTACCCAAAATTCAGTTTCTTCCCGAGGGATAAAGGGACGATTAGTTAAATCTATTTGAGCTCCTAAAAAATTAACTTGGCCTTTTGCATAGGCCTCTGGTAAATTATCTAAACCCATATTCCATGTACAATCACAAAGGCGGTAATTATTCCAATTAAACCTCCTACTGTTATTTCTATGATACTATGTCCTATTACTTCCTTAACTTTTTCTATATCTTTGCCTTCATCAAATTCGCTGTTCAAAAGCGAAATTAAACGATTCAAAGATTGGGCTTGCTCGCTTGCCGCGCCTCGAATTACTCGCGCATCATAAATAATATAAAAAGCCATTACTATTGCAATAGCAAATACTGCCGAACCAAAACCATAAATCATTCCCACCGCGGTTGCCAAAGCTATTGACGTAGCGCTATGCGAAGAAGGAAAACCACCCGGCAAAGCATAAAGGTCAAATCTGAATTTTTTAGTTTTAACAGTTAAAATAATGGCTTTTAAAGTTTGGGCCACAAACCAAGCTGCCAATGAAGCAATTAAAGCCTTGTTTTCAAAAATAGACAAAGCAATCTCATTAGTCATAATTTTTAATTAAAAATATTTTATTTCTTTCTTGGAAACCTTTTACTAATTTTATATTATCTTTTGGAATATTAAAATATTCTGCTAAAACTTTAAGAACCGCTTGATTTGCTTGATTTTGAATTGGCTTTTCCCGCACATAAATTTCAAAAAAATTTTCTTCTTTTTCAATTATTTTCTGTTCACGGCTTTGAGGAAAAGCTTTAACTTTTATAAACATATAATTAAAATAGCATAAAAAGACACTAAAAATCAACAATAAAAAGCCGCTTCTTCAAAACGGCCTTGTCTTAAAATTTTCCAAATCAATAAATATAAATTTATTCAATTTTTTAATTTTAATTAATTTTTAATAAATCTACTACAAAAATTAAAGTAGCATTGGGAGGAATGGCTCCCGGTACTCCTGCTGACCCATATCCCATTTCTGGCGGAATGGTTAAACGACGTTGTTCTCCTATTTTCATACCAACTAAACCCTCGTCCCAGCCTTTAATCACTTGTCCTGCTCCAAGCTTAAAAATAAATGGCTCACGACCCGGATTAAAGCTAGAATCAAATTTAGTGCCATCTATGAAGGTGCCGGTATAGTTAACGGTTAAAATATCTCCGGATTTAACTTCTACTCCACTGCCTTGTTTTAAAATTTCTATCTTCATTTTTGATTGATTATCAAAATTATTAATTAAATCTGATATTTGTTCTTCTTTTCCTATAACAACATTGGCAGATGCCTCTCCTCCTCGTACTCCAATTGGTTCTGGCGCAAATATTGATTTTGGTCTATAAAAATAATAAATAGCAACTCCTATGATTATTATTAAAACAATAGCAATAATAATTATATTATTTTTTTTCATATTACCTAACTTAATTAATTTCGTAAGTAATATTTACTGTTACCTCTATTTTATTTTCTCCTATGCTTACGGAAGCTTGAGGGGTACTGCCAAAAGAAATACTGCTCTCGTCGTAGGCTTTAGCAGCATTAAAATAAATAGGAGTATTGCCTGATTCATTAAAACCAACTATTTTGCCTAAATGAATATCTAAATTATTGGCAATGATTTGCGCTTCTGATTTGGCTTTAGCGATAGCTTCGGCGCGCGCTTGCGCTTTTGCTATATCAATATTTTCTACAGTAAAAACGAGATTACCAACATCATCTGCCCCAGCTTTTACGGCTCCCGTAGTAATATCGCCAATTTTATCTAATTGTCTAATTTTTACTTCTAAAGATTCACTAGCTTCATAGCCAACCAAAGTTCTTTTACCATTTGGATATAAAATTGAACTTTCTAATTCATCAGCTAGCAATTTTATATATTCATAACGAGGATTAACAATATAATTTACGGTTTTAATATCTTTATCTTCCACTCCTTGTTGTTTCAAAAATTCTTTTATTGCTGCTGATTTTTCGCTATTTTTATTTATTGCTGCTGTTGCGGTTTTCTCATTAGTTGTCGCAGTAATTTTCACTACAGCTAAATCTGGCCTAACATAAACCGTACCGGTTTTTGAAACTGATATTATATTTTCTCTTTGAATATTGCCAATATATTTAGTTTCTTTAATTTTAGCGTTAATCATTACTAAAAAATAAAAAATAAGAACAAAAGTAAAAGCAGAAATTAAAATTAATAAAATCTGCATAAAGGGATTGCGTTTTGTATCTATAGTAGCCATATTATTTAAATTTTTATTATTATTTTATTATTACATTATAATTATAACTAAACTCTAACTTAATTGCAAGCCGCTCGGCATTATTTTATCAGGAACAATTAAAGAAAGCTCGTTATTATCTTTAACAGCTAAAAGCATGGCTTGACTTTCTAATCCCATAATCATTCTCGGCTCTAAATTAAAAACTATGACAATAATTTTATCAATAAGATTTTCGGGTGTGTAAAATTTGCCAATTCCAGCAATAATCTGCCTTTCTTCGTTTCCTATCTGCGCTTTAATTTTCAATAATTTATCAGAACCATCTATTTTTTCCGCAGCAATAATTTTAGCCAACCGTAAATCAATTTTTTCAAAGTCTTCAAAGGTAATCATTTTTATTTTTTATTTTTTATTTTTTATTATAATATAATTTAATCTTTTAAACCAGTCTCATCGCCCATATATTAATTATATTCTAATTATTTATTAATTTTAAAAATTAAAAAGAGCCCTCAAGAGAGCTCTTTTTTCGGCTTGATTAGTCGTTGGATTGGTTATCAGAAGTTCTTTCTTTCATTGGTCTTGCCTCATCAACAAGGATTTTGCGGCCTTCAACTTCTGATCCATTTAACATTTCTTTTGCCTTAGCGGCTTCTTCTTCAGTGGCCATTTCTACAAAGCCAAAACCTTTTGACCTTTTAGAAAATTTATCCACAATAACAGAAGCTGAGGCCACATTTCCAGCCTGAGAAAACAAATC
>CALMWW010000118.1 GCA_937870835.1 uncultured bacterium | reverse complement strand
GTTGCCATCATTCCAAAAACAAAATTTAGTTCGCTTTTTTCTTTAAGTACCGGCTCTGATTTATCATTAAGCCATTTTCTAATAAATAAGGCGTGAAATTGATATGGAAAATCAAGTTTAATTGAAAAAATCCGTAAATACATTAAAACAATCGCGGCTAAAAGCACCCATTGGTTTCGCAATAAAAAAGCAATTAAAACTAAAATAGCGTAAAAAGCTCGGCAAAATTTAAAGGAGCTTTCGTAAATTAAACATAGGTCCGAATTAGTAAATTGAGAAACAGGACAATCAGTTTGTTTGTTGGTTTTGTGGCTCATTTTTATTAAATTTTAAAATTATTATTAAGACGATGCTAAAACGGAAGCATCTGTTTTTATTTTATTTATAAGCTTAAAAAGACTGTTATCTTTTAGCGGCGAAAATTCGCCCTGAAAACCTATTTTATCAATAAAATAAAATTCGGTATTTTTTAAATCAGCCGAACTCTGCCCATCGCAAATTCTTAAAAGCAGAAAAATAAAACCCTTTGTGATTAATGAAGCGCTATCAATATCGTAAAACATTTTTTTATCTCGGCAAGCCGAATGATACCAAGTATTAACTTGGCATCCCCGAATAAGATAGTCATCGGTTTTATATTGAGGGTCAATCGGTTTTAAGTTACGACCCAATTTCATCAAATAATTATATTTTTCTAAATCATTATTAAATTGTCCAAATTCTTGAATAATTTCGTTTTGAATTTCGTCTATTGTCATAAATTTAACAAATATTTTTACTTAAATATCTTTCACCTCGGTCGGGTAAAACCGTAACTACATTTTTAAACCCATATTTATTTTTTATTTTTTGTGCAGTTAAAATATTAGCGCCAGAACTAATCCCGGCCAAAATACCAAATTTTTCAGCTAAATTTTGCATGGCGTGAATAGCATCTTGGCTGCTAATAGTCACCACTTCATCAATAAAATTAAGATTATTTTCCACTATTTTTGGAATAAAACCCTCGCCAATTCCTTGAATTTGATGAAGTCCGGGTTTTCCCCCAGATAAAACTGCTGATTCTTTTGGTTCTACAGCAATAATTTTAGTTTGGGGATTAACCCTTTTTAAGGCCTGCGCCACGCCTAATAAGGTTCCGCCAGTACCTACTCCTGCCACAAAAGCATCTATTTTTTTACCCCTCATTTGCTCTAAAATTTCTTTACCTATCCCATCTCGATGCGCAGCTATATTGTCGGGATTTTCAAATTGTTTAGGCAGCCAAGCCTTAGGTTCTTTTTTAATTAATTTTTCGTATTCTTCAACAGCCCCTTTCATATCTTTTTCGGCTGGAGTTAAAATAATTTTTGCTCCATATATTTTCATCATCTGCCTTCTTTCAAAACTCATTGATTCGGGCATAATTGCTATAAATTTATATCCTCGTAGGGCAGAAAGCATTGCAAAAGCAATTCCAGTATTTCCACTCGTTACTTCAATTATTTTATCACCCGGCTTTAAATTTCCCATTTGTTCGGCTTTTTTAATCATATAATAAGCCATTCTGTCTTTTATACTGCCAGTTGGATTCATTGACTCTAATTTAGCAAAAACACCTTCAACTCTTAGTAATGGCGTATTGCCAATTAAATCTATGATATTAGAATAAATATGCGTTTTAGCAGTCTTTTTTTCCATTTCATTTATATTAAAAACTAAACCCAATCTATAATTATTAGATATCAATTTAACATTTTTTGAATTCCTTTTAGCGTCTCACAAAAATAATCAACTTCTTCAAAGGTGTTATAAAATGCTAATGACGCCCTTACCGATCCATCAGTTTGATAATGATCCCAAAGAGGTTGAGTACAATGATGGCCAGTTCGAACAGCAATCCCCATTTTATCTAAAAGCAAGCCGGTGTCATAAGCTGAAAAGCCATCTAAAAGAAAAGAAAAAATGCAAGTTTTATTTTCGGATGTGCCATATAATTTTAATCCGTCAATTGTTTGAATTTTTTCATTACAATAATCTAATAATTGCTTTTCGTAATTATGGATATTCTCTAATCCTAAATTATTTAAATAATCAAGCGCAACGCCTAAAACAGCGGCATCAATATAATTTGGGGTGCCTGCTTCAAATTTAGCCGGTAATTCGGCGTAAGTTGTTTTTTCAAAAGTAACTCGGTCAATCATATCCCCGCCGCCCTGGTATGGTGGCATTTCTTGAAGCCATCGTTCTTTACCATATAAAACACCTATACCGGTTGGTCCATAAATTTTATGACCAGAAAAACAATAAAAATCACAGTCAATGTCTTGAACATCAATTTTTTTATGCTGTATTGCCTGAGTTCCGTCTATAAGAACAGGAATATTATTTTTATGGGCAATAGCAGTGATTTCTTCCACTGGATTAATCGTGCCTAATGAATTTGAAACATGTACAACTGCTACTAATTTTGTTTTTGGGGTAATTAATTTTTCATATTCTTCTAAAATTAATTCACCTTTATCGTTAAATGGAATTACTTTTAAGTTGGCTTTTTTGCGGCTGCAAAGCATTTGCCAAGGAATTATATTGCTGTGATGTTCCATCTCTGAAACTATAATTTCATCGCCTTCTTGGATATAGGCCTCTCCAAAAGAAAACGCCACTGCGTTAATAGAATCAGTGGTTCCTTTTGTAAAAATTATTTCGCGGACAGATTGAGCATTAATAAAGCTTCTTACTTTTTCCCTTGCTATTTCATATTCTTTTGTCATTGTTTCACTTAAATAATGAACGCCTCGATGAACATTGCTATTTCCTTCTAAATATAATCTATTCAAGGCCTCAATAACTACTTTAGGTTTTTGGGTAGTCGCTGCGTTATCAAAATAAACAAGCGGCTTGCCATAAACTTTTTGATTAAGAATTGGGAAATCTCCCCTTACTTTTATGACATCAAAAAAATTATTCATATTTTTTTATAAAATTTATTATATAAATTTAATATATTATTTTTCTATATTAATTAATTATAATTATTGCATAATATTTTAAAAAGTCAAAATTTTTTTAAATAGATTATATTTTATTTAATTTTAAAGAATGAATAATTGGCAAGAGAAGAGAAAGTTTTTCGATGAATGGGACAAAGACCGAATTGCTTGATTGTTTTAAGGTGTTGTTTTGTTCCATAACCTTTGTGTTGATTAAAACCATATTGGGGATAACGAAGATGCATTTTATCCATATAATGGTCTCGGGTTACTTTCGCAATAATGCTTGCTGCGGCGCACGAAAATATTTTAGCATCGCCCTTAATAATTGTTTTTTGCTCAATGGGCATATTTATTTTATTTATTCCGTCAATAATTAAAAAATCAGGACTCTCCCCTATTTTTTTTATTAAAGATTTTACAGCTTTTTGCATAGCCAATTTAACAGCTTCTAAGATATTAATTTTATCAATTATTTTTTCTGAAACTTTTCCTACGCCAAATACTATTTGCGGTTCAGCGGCTAACATCTGGAAAACAATTTCTCGCTGTTTGGAAGAAAGTTTTTTAGAATCATTAACTATTTTTAGAAGTTTGGGGTTGATTTTATTTGAAAAAAGAATAACTGCGCCAGCCATAACCGGGCCAGCCAAAGGACCTCGGCCAGCTTCGTCAATTCCAACTACTAATTGATAACCCTGCTTCCATAATTTTTTCTCTGTATTTAAGTTCATATTTATTATATATCATAACACAAAAAAATAAGTTGAAAATAAATTAATTATAGACAAAAATAAATAAAGCGCATTTCACTTGAATCTTGGGTTAAATTGAGATAATATATAAACATAAGATAAAATAAAATATTTTTAATTAAATATGAAATTAGAGGAAGTTATAAATAAAAAAATTCTAACTGGAATAGAGATTGAAAATGAAATTAAAATAGCAGAAAAAGAAGGAAGAATGGCTGATTTTAGCAATCGTATTATTTCTTCTTTTTTTGTTCTAAAAGACCAAGTAAAACAAGGAATTAATTTTGAAAATAGCGAAATTAAGGGCCAGTTTTTTTTAGGAGAATTGTATATTGAAGGAGACCTAATATTAAAAAATACTAAAATAAGCGGGTCTGTCTATTTAGCCAATCTTAAAGTGGAGGGAAATTTAAATATGGAAGGATTAAAATCGGGTGGCGCAATTAATTTAGTAGGAGCAAAGATTGGCAACGATTTAATTGCCTCTCAAATAAAATGTAAGGGTTTTTGCAGCTTAGCGCGAGTCCAAGTTGGCGGTAATTTAATTTTAGATAAAAGTAAAATTGTTACAATGATTACTCAATATGATAAAATGACTGTTCGCGGCGATTTAATTTTAGAAGGCGCTCAGGTGAAAAACAATCTTAACATTCAGAGCGCGCAAATAGATGGATTGTTAGACCTTGATGAGGTAAATGTAGGCGGTGAATTAAACTTACAAGGCGCAAATTATAAAATTTTAGAAAAAGAAGATATGGTGGTTAATGGAAAATTAACTGCAAATTTTGAGATTACAGATTTATAAAAATTAAATGAAATTTACTCATTTACATTTGCATTCGCATTATTCCCTTTTGGACGGATTATCAAAAATAGATGAGATTTTAGATAAAATTAAAGGATTACAAATGGATTCAGTAGCCTTAACTGACCATGGTGTAATGTATGGCGCGGTAGAATTTTATGAAAAAGCAAAAGCAAAAGGAATTAAACCAATTATTGGCTGCGAGTTTTATGAGGCAGTGGCAAGCATGGATGATAAAACTCCCCAGACCGGAGGCCGCCGTTATCATTTAATTCTTTTGGCTAAAAACCAAGAGGGATATAATAATTTAGTTAAATTAGTAACCGAAGCGCATTTGAGGGGTTTTTATTATAAACCAAGAATTGATTTAGAATTATTAGAAAATCATTCTAATGGTTTAATTTGTTTGAGCGCTTGTTTACAGGGGCGGATTCCTTCTTTGCTTTTAGCTGGCAAATTTGATGAGGCTGAACAAACGGCGAGGCGGTATGAAAAAATGTTTGGTTCCGGAAATTATTATTTAGAAATTCAACCTCATCCCAATTTGCCAGAGCAAGTAAAAGTTAATTCTCTATTAATAGCTTTATCAAAAAAAACAGGTATTCCGTTAGTGGCCACTAATGATTCTCATTATACAAATAAAGACGATGCTGAAGCGCAAGATATTTTAATGTTGATTAACACTGGCGCGGATTTAAACGACCAAGAACGTTTAACTATGAAAGGAGATGATTTTTCCATTAAATCAACTGAAGAAATGATAGAAAGTTTTAGGGATGTTCCCGAAGCAATTGCTAATACTCAAAAAATAGTAGATTTATGTAATTTTGATTTAAGATTGGGCGAAGTTAAACTTCCTTATTTTAAAACGCCAGACAACAAAAACCATTTTATTTATTTGCGCGAATTATGTTATACGGGTATTCCTAAAAAATATGGAATTTCTTCAGAAGAACTTAATAGTTTAATAACTCAAGCAAAAAATGGAGAAAAAATTAATTCAGATAAAATTCAAAATCAAAAATTAAAAGAAATTGTAGAAAGAATGGAATACGAGTTAAGCGTCATTAATAAAGCCGGATTTGTTGATTATTTTTTAATTGTGCAAGATTATGTAAATTGGGCAAAATCAAACCATATTGTCGTTGGACCGGGACGAGGTTCAGCCGGAGGGTCTATAGTTGCTTATCTTACTAATATTACTAATGTAGACCCCTTAAAATATGATTTATATTTTCAAAGATTTTTAAATCCTGACAGAATATCCCCACCCGATATTGATTTAGATTTTACTGATGAACGACGTGATGAAGTAATTAATTATGTAGCTCAAAAATATGGACGAAACAGAGTAGCGCAAATTATTACTTTTGGGACTATGGCCGCGCGGGCAGCTGTTCGAGATGTCGGTCGAGCCTTGGGTTATGAATATAGTTATTGCGACCGAGTGGCAAAAATGATTCCCACAGGGTTTACCTTAAAAGAAACATTAGAAACAGTAGACGAATTTAGCGATTTATATAATTCAGATGAACGAGCAAGCCGTTTAATTGATTTAGCTTTAAAAATTGAAGGGTGCGCTCGTCATGCCTCTACTCATGCTTGCGGCGTAGTTATTGCCGCTAATCCCTTAGATGATTTGGTTCCTCTTCAGCATCCCAGCCAAGATGGCAATACAATTGTTACCCAATATGAAATGCACGGTATTGAAAGTTTGGGTTTACTAAAAATGGACTTTTTAGGTTTGAAAAACCTAACAACCATTGAAGAAACCTTAAAAAGAATCTATGCCGTAAGGGGCATTAATGTAGATATTGATAATATTCCCTTAGATGATGCAAACACATTTAAACTTTTACAAAAAGGAGAATGTGTGGGTGTATTTCAACTTGAGTCAAGTGGAATGAGGCGTTATTTAAAACAATTAAAACCAACTAATATAGAAGATATTATCGCCATGGTGGCGCTTTATCGTCCGGGACCAATGCAACACATTCCTACTTATATTGCTGGAAAAAATAAAACTAAAACTGTTAAATATTTGCATCCTAAATTAAAACCAATTTTAGAAGCTACTTATGGAATTCCTTTATATCAAGAACAAATTATGAGAATTGCCCAAGAAGTTGCTGGTTTTACTTTAGCTGAAGCTGATATTTTAAGAAAAGCAATTGGTAAAAAGATAGAAAAACTTTTATTAGAACAAAAAGATAAATTTATTAATGGAGTTAAGAATAATGGCATTAGTGAAAGCATTGGGCAAGAAATTTGGCAATGGATTGAGCCGTTTGCAATGTATTCATTTAATAAAAGTCATGCAGCTTGTTATGCTATTATCGCCTATCAAACCGCCTACTTAAAAGCTAATTATCCAGTGGAATATATGGCCGCTGTTTTAACAGCAGAAGGCGCTGATGTGGAAAGAATTGCTGAATTAATTGAAGAGTGTAAAAGAATGGGGATTGAAGTTTTGGCTCCCGATATTAATGAATCATTTAGCACTTTTAGTGTGGTACCGAATAAAAATCAAATTAGGTTCGGATTATCGGCAATTAAAAATGTGGGTTATAATATTGTGGAATTAATTATTGACGAGAGGAAGAAGAATGGCCATTATAAAGATATTCACGATTTTATTTCTCGTGTTGACACTAAAGTTTTGAATAAAAAATCTATGGAAAGTTTAATAAAAGCAGGTTGTTTTGATAGCTTAGGAGAAAGGAATCAAATTTTATTAAACTTAGAAAAGCTTTTAGATTGGTCCAAGAAAAATCAAAAAATTAAAGAAAGCGGACAACGAGGATTATTTGATAATTCAGTTTCAGCAAGTTTTAATATTAATAATGGTATTACTTTAGAAAAAGTTCCGCCGGCTGATTATTCTGAAAGATTAAATTGGGAAAAAGAATTATTGGGTTTATATGTATCGGGCCATCCCTTAGATAAATTTAAGGAAATGCTTGATAAGCAAACAATGTCCTTGAAAAAAATAAATATGGATTTAAGCATGGTGCGTGATTATACTAATCCCTATCAAAAATATATTATAGCTGGCGAAACAGTTACAGTTGGTGGAATTATCAGCAATGTTAAAAAAATTATTACTAAAAAGGGACAACCAATGATGTTTGTAAAACTACAAGATTTAACAGATAAAATTGAGGTAGTTGTTTTTCCAAGAACATTAGAAAATTGTAGCGAATTGCTTCAAGAAAATAAAATAGTTTCTATAACTGGTCGGGCAGATTATCGCGACAATGCTCCTAAAATTATTGCTGAAAGCATAGAAGAAATTTTAGAGGCTTAAAAAATTTATTAATAAAAATTAAAATAAAAAAATTAATTATGTCAGAACAAATAGAAAAAATACGGCATTCATTATCTCATTTATTGGCAGCAAGCGTGCAATATTTTTTTCCAGAAGTTAAATTTGGTATTGGACCAGCTATAGAAAATGGATTTTATTATGATTTTGATAAGGTTAGTTTAGAAGAAGAAGACTTGGAAAAAATAGAGGGTAAAATGAAAGAGTTAATTGCTCAAAATCTTATTTTTGATCAAAAAATGATTAGTAAAGAGGAAGCGCGTTCTTTATTTAAAGAGCAACCCTATAAATTAGAGTTAATTGATAAAATAGAAGAAGATGCTGTTTCTATTTATCAAATTGGAAATTTTATAGATTTATGCAAGGGTCCGCATGTAGCGTCAACCCAAGAAATTAATCCCCAAGGATTTAAGCTTCAAAAAATAGCTGGCGCTTATTGGCAAGGTGATGAAAAAAAACCAATGCTTGCTAGAATATATGGTCTTGCTTTTGAAACAAAAGCAGAATTAGATGATTATTTAAATAAACAAGCCGAGGCAGAAAAACGCGATCATCGAAAGCTAGGCAAAGAATTGGATTTATTTCATATTGACGAAGAAGTAGGTATTGGCTTAATTTTATGGCACCCCAAAGGAGCTATTTTGTGGAGAATTATTGAAGATTTTTGGTTTAAACAACACTTAGAAAACGGTTATGAATTAGTGCGTACTCCCCATATTGGCAATCGTAAATTATGGGAACACTCTGGGCATTGGGGTTTTTATTCTAATAGTATGTACCCCCC
>CALMWW010000117.1 GCA_937870835.1 uncultured bacterium | reverse complement strand
AGCGTAGAGACGAACTTGAAATAGGCCCGCTTTACAAAGGTCAAGGAATGGAAGCGCGCACCTCTTATGTTGAGGGAATCGCAAAAGTTTTATTGAATTGCAGAAAATTTTTAGTAGACGATTTTGATGTATTCTTGGTGGCTAACGATAAATATAACCTCTATCCGGCAATTGCCGAGCAAGCCGGCATGAGAATTGTAAATCAATTCAAGCGGCCTGTATTAAATAGGACCGAAAGAGATAAGACCCCCTACTCGGAAATAATTTTTCATTTAAAAAACGGAAAATAATATGGCGCTTACAACGCAACAAAGTAAACAAATAAAAGATTATCTGGTAGATAAAATACGCCAAAAGTTAGCAACCTATAATCCGGAAACTAACTCAATGCCATTTCATTTTCGCTTACTTGGTAAAGATAGAATGGCGTTGTTTTCTTTCATTCAATCGGTAAATACAATGCTTGGCACTTCAATTTTTGAGCAAGTCGGTAAAATGATTGCCGAACCAAGAGCAAACCGCGCTATCGGACAATATAAAGAATTTGAAGGATATATTAGCAGTGAGGCAGTATTAAAAATTGACAGTATTATGCGGGATTTGCGCTCAGCTTCGCGCAAACCTGACAAAGAAAAAGAGACGAAGGAGGTTTTAGCCGTTGCCGGTAAGGGCAATTTGGGAAAGAAACTCAAAAAGCGCGTTGACCTTTTTGTAGAGATGAAAGACGGAACAGAATATTATTTTGAAGTAAAAACTGCGAAGCCAAACATCAACGAATTTACCGGCATTAAGAAACAAATGCTTGATTGGATTGCAATGCGCGGAAGCGAAAAGCCAAAAGCAAACATTAAAACCATTGTTGCTATTCCGTACAATCCTTACGAGCCAAAGCCATACGAACGCTGGACATTGCAGGGGTTGTTTGATTTGCACCAAGAGGTTTTGGTTGGGCAAGAATTTTGGGATTTACTCGGCGGTAAAAATACCTATGAGGACTTGCTAAAAGTTTTTGAGCAGGCCGGTTTAGAACTCTACGACGAAATAGATAAGAAAATGAAAAGTTTAAATAATGGGAAATAACTACGAGACATGATAAATAATGAAGTTAAAACTTATCTTGAAAATTTAGACCGAGAGCAAAAAGCTCTCGCGTCTTATAATGGCGAGCATGATATTGCCAAAGAAATAAAAAATATTCTCGCAAAAGACGCTAACTACAAGCCGACTACCGAGGATATTGCCGAGCAAATGGCTTTTGATTTTATGGCGGCATACCCAAACGACAATTCCAGCTGGGAAACTTATCACGGTCCAAGGGCTATTTTGAAAAATCAACAAGGGCAAATAGTTGAAGATCCGAACATTAAAATAATAAACGAGGAAACATTAAAGTATTGGACAAAAAGGGCAAAAGAAACAAAAAATCCTATTTTGTCGTCAAGATATGCCGATCTGGTTGTTGATTTTTTGCCAAAAGTTATAAATAAAAATGCAGATGTTGATTTGTTTCAGATAGTTATAGATTCAAACATTACGATTTGCGAGAAATCGTTAGCTGACCCTTTGGATTGCAAGACGAAAATCAGAAGAGCATTAGTTTTGGCAATACAAATTAATAATCAAGAAAGAATCACCAAAGTAAAAGAAACGATAATCAATCTTGAGAAAAAGGTGGCGACAGACGATAAACCTGGATTGTGGGGTTTTGCTTTCAAGTGGCTTATTTTGGACTTTGGCAAAAAAATTACGCTTGCGGAAACAGAAAAAGCGGAATTGATTAAAGCGTTAGAGGATAGATTAAAAAGGGTTGAAAAAGATGTGTGGCTGACAGAAAACGCCGTTTCTTTGCTTGCTGAATATTACGCAAACGAAAAAGATGAAGATAATTTAATGCGTGTTTTAGATGTTTTGGAAAAATCCTTAAAAACAAATGACCGCACAAACTCGGACGCATTATTGAAAGTTCACGCATACGAAAAAATACACGAGATATATCAAAAATACAAAAAAAAAGGGTTTTCAAAGGTGAAAGCCGCCAGCAATAGGATTTCGCAGGAGATTGGTCAGCTTGATTTGGATTGGAACAAATCGCTTAAAGAAATTTCCGTAACAACGGAAATTAAACAAAAAGATATTGATGATTTTTTGAAAGCAATTTTTGGCGAGAAAAAGCAAAGTAAATTAGAGGCGATTATTGCTAAAATAGCAATCAATTTTTTACCCAAAAAAGAAGCAGTAGAAAAGCAATTAAAAGATGCTTCTGGGAAATACCCGATTCAGTTTTTATGCACGACGCAAATTATTTCCGATGACGGGATACAGATAGCAAAACTTTCCACACTTGATGAAGGTTATGACAATCATTTTCAGCATTACGCTTCGCAGTATATTCAATTTGGTTCGTTTCTCCTGACGATGGCGAGCGATGAACTGAAAAAGCGAATTTCTAAACAAAACATCACGGAGTATTTCAGAAATTCAACGCTTTTTGGAAATGAAAATAAAGAGTATTTAGAGCGAGCAATTTCAGCATATTGGGATAATGATTATCTTGTTTCTTCTCACTTGTTCTGCCCGCTGATTGAAAGCGCAATTAGAGAATTGATAAAAATTTGTGGTGGCATTATTTTGAAACCAAATAAACTTGGTGGATATGATCGCCTTACGCTTTCTGAATTATTAATCGGACATGGAGATATTATTGAAAAAGTTTTTGCCGGAATGGGCCAAAATATGGCTTTTTATTTTAGATTGGTGTTAACGGAAAAATTGGGAATGAATTTGAGAAACGATTTTGCTCATGGTTTTGGCAAAAAGAAATTTTTTACAAGAGATGTGTCAGACCGACTTTTTCATGTTAT
>CALMWW010000116.1 GCA_937870835.1 uncultured bacterium | reverse complement strand
GCTGCGGGACTTGGATTCGAACCAAGATTGACGGATTCAGAGTCCGTAGTCCTACCATTAGACGATCCCGCATTTAGGCTTTACTCGTCTCCTCAAATAAAAAATCTCTTCTAAACTAAAACTTTTTCTTTTGAACTCTATTAGTTAAATTAATCTTTTAAATACCTTCTAACAGCAAAAAAACTAGAAATCAAGCCCAATCCTACGCCAATCGCAACTTGAGCCAAAAAGATCCACCAAAGATTAGAAAGATAATATTTAAAAGGATTAAAGCCCATAAAAAATTGCTCAAACCCGCCTTGAAAAGCAAAAAGGCCAACTAAAAACAAAATAAAAGACAAAATAGCCGCGAAAAGACCGCATAAAGATCCTTGCACTAAAAATGGTCCGCGCACTAAACTATTTTTTGCGCCAACTAAATGCATAATCTCTATTTCTTGTTTTTGCGAATAAATACTTAAACGCAAAGTATTATAAGTAACAATTATAGCAATAAAACTTAAAAATAAGGTGCAAACTAAGCCAATCCTATTCATTCCTTCTGCTAAATTATTTAACCTCTCAATGGCAAAAGCGCGTTCAGAGTCGTTAATTTGATAAACTAAATCCTTAAATTCGTCTTTTTTAAAAAAATCAGCAATTTCTTTATATTGCGAGGGATCTTTTGCCTTAATAACTAAAGCTGGTAAAAAAGGATTACTGCCAATTGCCTCTAATGTTTGAGTATAGGTGTCGTTTTGATGCGTTTTTTGAAAATTAGTATAGGCTTCTTCAGAAGAAACATAGACAGCTTCCTTAACTTCAGGAAGTTTAACCACTTGCTCTCGAATCTCTAAAATTTTATCCCGTCCCACTTGTTCATTAAAATATACCGAAATATCCATTTTATCTTTAATCTTTTCAGTCATAAAATACATTGCCCCATTGCCAATTATTAAAACCGTGCTTAAGACAACTGCTACAAAAATTATGAGCGCGGTAGCAAAAGACAAAAACCCTTGCCTTTGTAAATAATTCCAACCGCTCTTTAACACCTTAAAATGAGATTTTTTTTGTTTTGACATTTTGTTTAATAAAAATAATTTTTATAAAAAATATACACCCTCCTCTTCATCGCGCACAATCATTCCATCTTTTAAAGTAATCACTCTTTTTTTAAGAGCATTCACCACCTCTTTATCGTGCGTAGACAAAATGACGGTTGAACCAGCTTCATTTATTTTTAATAATATCTTAATAATATCACGAGTATTATACGGATCTAAATTTCCTGTCGGTTCGTCTGCTAAAATTACTTCTGGCCGATTAATCAAGGCGCGAGCTATGGAAACTCTTTGTTGCTCTCCACCGGAAAGTTCATGCGGAAAACAATTAATTCTATTTTCTAATCCTACTAATTCAATTACTTGATTAACTTCTTTCTTAATTCTTTCTTCGTCATAATATTCTAATGTTTCTAAAGCATAAGCTACATTCTCAAAAACCGTCTTATAAGATAAAAGCTTAAAATCTTGATAAATTGAACCTATTTTTTGCCGTATTAAATAAGCTTCGCTTTTTTTAACTGTGCTTAAATCTTTTTTATCAAAAAAAACCCGGCCCTTGGTTGGTCTTTCTTCACAGGTAATAAGTTTCAAGATTGTAGTTTTTCCTGACCCTGACCGACCGCATAAAATAACAAACTCGCCGTCTTTAATCTTAAAGGAAATATCCTTAAGAGCTACCTTAGGTTCTTTTGATAGATAGGGATAATATTCCTTGCTGACATGTTCAAATTCAATCATATTTCTCAAATTAAAAAATAAATTATTTTTTATTTATTAAATTTATTTTAACCTAATCTCGGCTTCAATAAAATCATCTAAATTGCCATCTAAAACATCTTCTGGCGATTTACTTTCTACGCCAGTCCGTAAATCTTTAACTAATTTATAAGGATGCAGAACATAAGAACGAATTTGATTGCCCCAACTGGCGCTAATCTTGTTTCCTTTTATTCCCCTTAATTCTTGTTCTTTTTGCTCTTCCTGATGTTGATAAAGTTTGGCGGCTAAAATTGCCATAGCTTTTTCTTTATTTTTTCCTTGTAATCTTTCTGACTGACAAGTTACGGTTAAGCCAGTTGGCCGATGAATAATGCGAACCGCCGATTCTCTTTTATTAACATATTGCCCACCCGGACCTGAAGATTTATAATAATCAATCTGCAAATCGTCTGATTTAATTTCAACTTCTTTATTATCCTCTAAATTAGGCAAAACTTCAACTAAAGCAAAAGAAGTATGTCTTAATTTTTGCGCTGAAAAAGGAGAAATTCTAACTAAACGGTGCACTCCAGTTTCCTTTTTTAATAATCCGTAAGCATATTTTCCTTTAATCTCGAGCGTACCAGATTTTAAGCCGTGTTTAGCCTCACCTCCACCCTCTTCTCCAAAGGACTCATCTATTACTACGGATTGAAACCCTCTTCGGTCGCTATAGCGCTGATACATTCTAAATAACATTGCCGCCCAATCTTCAGCATCTTGCCCCCCTGCTCCGGCGTAAACAGAAATAATGGCATTGCCTTTATCATATTTACCATTAAAAAAAACTTCCTTTTCTTTGCTTTTAATTTTTGATTCTAAAAGTTCTAATTGCTTAAATAATTCTTGAGTTAAATCTCCTTGTTCTTCAATTCTTAAAAAATCCTTAATTTCTTGAAGCTCTTTTTTAATTTCTTCAAAAAATTTTAATTTTTCCTCTATCTTTGCCAATTCTTGAGAAATTGCCACAGCCTGACTTTGGTTCTCCCAAAAATCTGATTTATCAGTCTGCTCTTTCAAAACTAAATAATGTTTTTGTAAATTTTTAAAGTCAAAGACAGTCCTCTAAAAAGAGGATTTGTTTTTGTAAAATTTCTATTTTTCTTTCTAATTCATTCATATTAATATGCTCTGATTATAGCAAAATAACAAAACCAGCGCAAGG
>CALMWW010000115.1 GCA_937870835.1 uncultured bacterium | reverse complement strand
CAATTCCATTACCGATTTTGAAAATAGGTGCGAGCTTGGTAAAATAAAGACACCAGAATAGAACTTAATGGTTTTTCAGAGACCGAATCGTGGGCGGCTCGCAGAGCCGCCCACTGATTTCCCCCTATTTTTCCAAACGAATTTGGAGCGTCGCCTTCGGCGACGCGCACTTTTCTTTCGCCGAGGAGGAGGTGCGAAATCAGAAGCAATTTTGACTCATAGTATTTACTTTGGATACAAAAAGAATTTTTGCTATACTGAATTTGCGCAAACTTAGTGGAAGGCCTATTTTAATGGCCGTCTTGGACTTATCTAGGTCTTCCTAGGTTTGCGCACCGGGGCGGCCATTTAAGTTTCCAAAATTTTATGAACAATATATCTCCGCAAAAATTCTTTTTGTATGCTCGCAAGTCCACTGATGTCGAGGACAAGCAAGTTTTGAGTATTGACGCGCAACTCACCGAATTGCGGGAATACGCCGTTCGGGAAAATATTGAAATTTCCGCCGAATATGTGGAGAAACAATCAGCGAAAATTCCAGGTCGTCCCATATTCAACAAAATGATGAAGGAGATTGAAACTTTCGGCGGAAACATCCTTGCATGGAATCCCGATCGTTTAGCCCGCAATTCGGTGGACGGAGGCAAAGTGATTTATCTACTCGACACAGGGAAACTTGCGAGCCTCAAATTTCCAACTTTTTGGTGCGACAACACTTCGCAGGGAAAATTTATGTTAAACATGGCTTTTGGTCAAAGCAAATACTATGTAGATTCTCTTTCCGAAAATACAAAACGCGGACTTCGCCAAAAAGTACGCATGGGTATATTCCCAAGCCAAGCGCCAGTGGGATATTTGAATGATAGTCGTACTAAAACAATAGTAGTAGAAAAACGAAAATCTAAAATTGTGCGCTTGGCTTTTGAGCGATATGTCAAAGGCAACCAAAGATTAGAAGATATCGCAGAATTTTTGGCGAAGTCCGGCGTTACAACCAGAACCGGAAAGAGAATCTCAAAAACCAAAGCGTCTTTTATCCTCTCCAATCCGTTTTACATCGGGCTATTTAAATATGGCGGTGAAATCCACGAAGGAAAGCACGAGCCAATCATTTCAAAGAAACTTTTTGATGAAGCGCAGGAAATGTTGAAGAAAAGAGGACAACCAGAGCGTAAACCACAAAATAAACCACAACCTTTTTGCGGCCTCATTTCCTGCGCTTCTTGCGGAATGATGATAACTGCCGAGAACAAAACGAAGCGACAGAAAAATGGGAATATCCACCATTACGTCTATTACAGATGTACCAAGAAATCTAAAACGCAAAAGTGTAGTGAGTTGTCGCTTCGTTCCGAAGAAGTGGACAAGCAGTTATCATCTCTCATTCAAAAAGTTTCTTTGCCCAAAGACTGGGCTGAGGAATTAAATCGTCTTGCCTTGCAAGACCACGGCAAATCAGCCCAGTCTTTGACTGTTTGTGTAAAAGAAAAAGAAGAAACGATTTCTTCTTTGTCGAAAAAGCTAGAGCGACTTCTCACTGGATATTTAGACCAAATTATTGACGAGCAAGATTATCGAAATCAAAAGGCAAAATTGTTATCCGAAAAGAAGTCGCTCCAAGAAGAAATAATCTCTCTCTCGCACAAGCAGAATGATTGGCTCGCACCCTTTCAATCTTGGATAAAAGACGCTCAATCCTTGGACAAAATTGCTTCTGATACAGACCTTTTTAGCAAAAATGTCTGGGCCAAAGAAATCTTTGGCTCGCACCTCCTCCTCTCCGAAAGAAAAGTGCGCGTCGCCGAAAGCGACGCTCCAAATTCGTTTGGAAAAATAGGGGGAAATCAGTGGGCGGCTCTGCGAGCCGCCCACGATTCGGTCTCTGAAAAACCATTAAGTTCTATTCTGGTGCCCGGGAGAGGACTTGAACCTCCACCTCCTTGCGAAGACAGCGCTCTGAA
>CALMWW010000114.1 GCA_937870835.1 uncultured bacterium | reverse complement strand
TGTTGAGGAATTTAACAGCTTTAATTTTGACACAAAGATAAATCTCAAAAATTTGCGGGAATATGAGAGTGTAAAACACCAAAACACTTTGCCATTTGCAAAAAACGAGATTACTGTTTTTTATTATCGTTCTGATTTAATTTCCGACGAACAGAAAGAAAAAATTGTGAATTTCAGAAATTACGATAATAGTGGCAAGTGGTACATTCTTTTGGACGAAGCCCATAAAGGCGACAAGGAAGACAGCAAGCGGCAGATTTTATACTCCATACTTTCAAGAAACGGATTTTTATTTAATTTCTCTGCTACCTTTACCGATCCGAGGGACTTTGCAACCTGTGCTTTCAATTTCAATCTTTCAAGGTTCGTTGAAGAAGGATACGGCAAGCATATTTATGTGTCAGAACAAGATGTAACCGCATTCAAAGAAAAAACTGATTTTTCAGAACAAGAAAAACAGGAAATTGTTTTGAAGACGCTATTACTATTAACTTATATCAACAAGTATTTTGAGAAAATCAAAGAAGTTGTAAACACCCCGTCTGAATTCCCCTTCTATGAAGGGGTGTCAGGCGAGCCTGACGGGGTATTATACCACCGCCCGCTTCTTCTGACACTCGTTAATTCTGTATCTGTAGAAGATTCTGATTTAGAGCTATTTTTCAGAGAGTTAGAAAAGGTTGCGAAAAATGAAATTAGAGCTGATTTACTCAAAAAAGCAAAAGATGAACTTGTAAAAGAATTTTGCGACACTACTACATTCTTATTTGAGGATTTGGAGTGCGTTATCGATACTGATTTGATTTCAAAATTAAATTATAAGGATATTTTGAAATATGTTTTGAACGCAAACACACCAGGTAAGATAGAGGTTTTAAAAATCCCATGGAATCGGCAAGAGTTGATTTTTAGGTTAATGACGGCTGATAAACCGTTTGCGTTAATCAAAATCGGGGACATCTCCGGCTGGCTAAAAGACAAACTTGAGGGATACGAAATAAATGAAAGTTTTGAAAACGAAAGTTATTTTAAGCAAATAAATCGCGATGATTCCGACATAAATGTTTTGATGGGCTCGCGCTCTTTTTACGAGGGTTGGGATTCTAACAGGCCAAATCTTCTTTTGTTCGTAAATATCGGGGTTGGAAGCGATGCTAAAAAATTCGTTCTGCAATCGGTCGGCAGAGGCGTAAGAATAGAGCCGCAAAAATACCAACGAAAACGACTTCAAAATTTGTTCAACGAAAGAACACCCCGTCAGAATTCCCCTTCGAATAAAGGGGTGGCAGACCAAAGGTCTGACGGGGTAGTTTCTGACACCCCTCTAAAAGTGAATTTAAACACCCCGTCCCTTCGGGACACCCCTCTATTAGAGGGGAATTTGGAGCAGTTATTTGAAAAAGTTAAAGATCTGATTTTACCAATTGAGAGCTTGTTTGTTTTTGGGACCAACGCGGAAAATTTGAAAGAAATAATCAAAACGCTGAAAGAAGAAAAGCAAGATAAAAACTTGGGCGAAGCATTTATTTTAAATCCCGAAGCGCAAAAACATCTTCTTTTGGTGCCGGTCTACAAAAACTCTGAAAGGATTTTTGCTGAAGAACAAAACCCGCAAAAATATCCTGTCAGCCGTGAAGATTTTGATTTAACAGCGCAATTCTACGGATTTATAGGCGATAAAATCGCTTTAGCCAAATATGATTGCGAAGTGAAAGTTTTAAAGAAAGCAAAAGAAAGTTTTGCGGAAAAAGAACGATACTATGATTTTGGCGAAAGGAATTCGCTCTTTGAGCCGGAGTTAATTCTGGACCGGATTTTTGATTACCTTGGAGTCAAAAGCAAGGAGTTTAAGAAGTTTAAGGAGTTGGAAAATGAAATCGTGCATTTCAAAAAAGTCAGATTTAGGGATGGAGAAAAATATCAAAGAATACTGGAAGCGATTGGAAGGGTAAAGAGCTATCCTCAGAAGGCGACTAAAGAGAAAGAAATTGATGAAGAGTTTGAAAGAACAAAGAATAAAGAAAAGTATAAAAAGGCAATAAAACAATTAGAATTGGATTTTCAGCCAGAAATTAGGTATGACAGATTAAAGATTAAGTATTTGGCTAACCATTATTACCTTCCAGTGATAGTTTCAGAAACCGAAAAAATTGATTATCTCAATCATATTATCAATGTTGATAGCGAGGTAAGATTTATTGAGCAACTGGAGGAATATCTTGCCAAACCAAATAATGTATTTACGCAATTTGATTGGTGGATGTTTTCAAAGCTTGACCAAACGCTGGATGAGGTATTTAT
>CALMWW010000113.1 GCA_937870835.1 uncultured bacterium | reverse complement strand
AAAGAGATAAAAACAAACTTTCTTTATCTATTGAGTTTATTTTTAGTTCCATTGCCTCATAAAAAGCCCCATAAAGAATTCTTTTTAAAAACTCAAAAAAATCGCCAGGCGTTGAATCTGTTTTATTTTCCAAAATTTTTTCCAGTAATTCCTTTAAATTATCCTGACTAATATCTATTCGATACAAACTTTCTTCAATATTTCTGTCCAAGAGAAGCAGATACAAAAGGGCTAAAGGATAAGAAATTTTATTTTTAAAAGCAAAATCTTTAGTTTGAAGCAAAAGGTCTTTTGTTTTCAAAGATAAGTAATTGCCTAGATTAATTGTTTTGACTTTTTTTGAAATTTTTCTTAATGAATAATCTGAATAATTTTTTTTAAATGAAACAAAAACAAAAAATAAAAAGAGCAAGATTCCAAAATAAAGATATCGGCCACCAATTAAAAAAATCAAAGTTAAAGAAAAAATCAGACCTAAAATAAGAAAAACAGTAAAGAGGATTTTAAAAAAATAACGGTCAAAAAAAGATAAAAAGAAATAATCATCTTTTAAGATTATTTCTTTTTGCTCATCATCGAAAATTTTCAAAATTTTAGTCATCAGATTATGGAGAAATAGTTTTTAGAATTAGATAAACTGGCAAAATTACCCAAAGAAGATATATCAGGCAAGAAATAATAGAAAAGAAAACTAAAACAAAACTACCAATCAGAACTTTAAAAATCCTGATTGGAATGCTAATAAGATATCCACCAAGAGAATAAATAGACCACAGAGGGGTGGTTAAATGCCTTAAATTGACAAAAAAACCTAACTTTTTTTCTATTTGGTAAATTAAATTTTGGTATAAATCAAGAAAAAAATGAAAACTGCCAAGATAGTAAGTATTAAAAAAATCGAAAAGATAAAAAACAATTCTTTTAAAAAAATAAAACAAAAACATACCTTTGTATATATTTTACCAAAATTTACCGCTTTTTGAAATACTTAAAATAATTAGAAAAGCGCTTTTGGTTTGGTTTGTTTAAGAATCTGCTCTCTTTCTTCATCTTTAAATATTTTTACCTTGCCAAATTCTCCATCATAGCCTGGTTCAATATTTAATTTTCCCTCTCTTACTCTTTTAATCCCTTCAGTAATTTCCGAAGGGGCAATTTTTGCAATTTCTTCCAAAGGAACGTCTAATAAAATATTGAATTCATTATTAAAAACATTAATTAAACGCTCATAATTTTGGTCAACGGCTTTAGCGACTACGCCTAAATTTAGAGCATCCGCAATTATTTCTTTTAAAGGCACCAAACTTTTATAAGGAATAACATTTGGAGGGATTTCTCCTTCAGTTCTATCTGCCAATTCTTCTACTCGATATAGAACTCCTAAAGTTAGAGGCCGATTGCATTTTGGGCAAATTCCATTTAATTTCTTTGTTTGGAGAGGAGAAGTTCTTACGCCACAAAGACGATGTCCGTCCCAATGATACTTCCCTTCCTCAGGAAAAAATTCAATGGTAAACAAAAATTTTTGAGGGTCCTTTTTTAGAATTGCCTCTCTTAAGGAAAAATAATTCAAATCAAGGTCGAAAACATTTGCTTCTCTGCCTAATTTATCCAAAGAATGAGCATCTGAATTTGAAACTAAACTAAATTTATCCAAACTAGATAACCGCCAATTCATTTTAGGGTCGCTGCTTAAACCAGTCTCAAGCGCTGATAAATACTTTTTATTTTCACCAAATGCTTCTTCTAAAGAATCAAAACCAGACATTGAGCCAAAAACCGAAAACCATGGGGTCCAGATATGGGCTGGAATAAACATTGCCATTGGCTCGGCCTCAAAAACAATTTTTAACAATTCTTCTGAATCCATACCTAGAATCGGCCGGCCATCTGATTTAAGATTTCCCTGCCAAGATAAAACTTTATTAATTTTTTCTGCTGATTCCAGAGAGGGTAAAACTATAAGATTGTGAACCCTCCTTGTTTTGCCATGCCGTTGGTAAATGTTGGAAATCTCCCCAGAAATGACAAATCTTGTTCTGATATTTTGCAACTGAG
>CALMWW010000112.1 GCA_937870835.1 uncultured bacterium | reverse complement strand
GGGAACAAAACCTACTTATGAGCCGCATTTGCTGAAAGCCAAAAATAACAAATCGCAATTACTGAACGAAGCTCGAACCTTTTTTGAACAAAAAATGCTTGAATAGCTTCGCTCCGCGTTTCCGCCCGCCGAACTTCGGCGAGCAAAGCAAAACAATTTTCTTTCAATTTTTTATCGCCCGCCCGCCAAATTTTTCTTAAAAGGAATTGAAAATTGTTTTGCTTTGATGTCTTGATACCAAGACGGCGGAAACGCTTCGCTACGCCAATTTTATTTTTCGGGCGGGGCGGAAGGGGGGTCTGGGGGGAATTCCGCCCCGCCCTCTCTTTTCCGCTTTCGCTTTTTTCGCTGGCGCTGGAGGTCGTGCCAACTTCGTTGGCGCGCCGCCCTATTTGTTTTTATTTTACCTGTTTTATCGGAATTTTGGAATCCCTAAGAAATCTAGTCAAAGTCCTTTTTTCCGTTCCGCTATTACTTCCAGAATGTCGCTGCTGTCCGGTTCTCTTATTGCAATAACTGATAAAAAGTTTATGGCGCGCTCTCGTCATTGATACATACAAAAGCCGTCTTTCATCTCCTTCTTTGTCGCCGGTGTTTCGTCCGGGAATAAATTCATCTTCTGCACCTACGATAAAGCAAACATCAAAAGTTAAGCCTTTTGCTTGGTGCATTGTTAAAATATTGACGGCATTTTCTTTGGTTTCTTGTTCGATAAATTCAGAAGATATACTCACCGCTTTGATCAAGTTTTCTAAATCCGTTTTTTCCTGATTCTCCAAAATTCCGATAAAATATTTTTTCACCTGCTCTTTTATCTCACTTGCGGTCATAAATTTATCAACCAAACTATTGATTACTTCAATCGGATTTTCGACCGCCTTCAATTCTTCAATAATTGTCTTTGTTCCAGAAACAAAAGCTGATATTTTCTGACCAAATTTTCGCAATTCATTTTGATTTTCGGCAATTTTTTGAATAGCTGCGCTAAATCTTATATCCTTGCTTTGAGCGTAATTTTCTATATTTTTTATACACTCATCACCTAAACCATTTTTTCCGATTTGTAGTAAAGTTCGCCAAGCCAAACAGTCATTTTGATCAACCAACAAACGAATTATTGATAAAACCGCACGATACTCATTGTTATTATCTAACTCGGAATCGGTCGACAACGAAACATCGACATTTTGTTTTTTCAACATTTCTATAATCGGTTTTGATAATGCGCCATTTCGGTCGCTTCTAAGCAAGATTGTAATTTGATCTGGATTTGTTCCAGCGTCAATCAAACTTTTTATTTTCTTTGCTATTGATTCTGCTTCGTGCACCTGATCTCTAAATCCGATAATTAAAACCTCACCGTCGTCGGCTTCGTCTTTTGTCCGTGTCGGTTTTGGCAAACGGCGCGGATCAAGACTGGCAACAAATTCAGCCGAATGCAGAATATTTTTGTCGCAACGAAAGCAAATCTCTAGCGCCAGCTTTTGGGCGTTTTGATAAAACTGATCAAAATTTCTGATACCGTCAGGAGTAGCGAAACGGAAGCCATAAATGCTTTGGTCGTCGTCCCCAGCGACAAATAATTCTGCTCCTCGTTTTGCCAATTCATTAACGACTGCCAAATCACAAGCGTTTAAATCTTGATATTCATCGATTAAAATGTGTTTATATTCTTTGTCCAACTGGAAATCTCTATTTTGATTTAATTGCCTCTTAAGCTGATAGACAAGTTCTGCTCTCAATGTTTCGCCATATTGATTTTTATGGCCTTGCCACGCTCCAAGAAAGGCGGGGTTTGGAAATTGTTGTTGCCAGCCAATTTCATCAACTCTCAAAGTTTCCCAATCGGTTGAAAGTTGGTTTATTAGTTTTTGAACATCGGCAATTTCTTTAAGATTCAATATTCTTTTCAAATCTTCTTGAATAATATGCCGCTCTTCCCAATCATCGGCAATTCTTATTGGTCGGGGCAAAGCGTCAACCCTGCTTGAATTAAAAAGAATCTGCCTTAACGCAAATGAATGAAGTGTTGAAACTTGTGGCGTTGCCTTGCCTAACGGTTCCAGTACCTTTTTAATCTCATCTTTCAGTTGAGCAGCCGCCAAACGAGTAAATGTCAGCAAAAGAATCGTTTCGGGGTCGGCATTGTGTTGAAGGATTAAAGAAAGTACACGGCGCGTGAGCGTCTTTGTTTTGCCAGTTCCGGGACCTGCGAGTAATCGAGCATGGCTACCGACATGATCAATTGCTTTAATTTGGTCGCTTGTTGCGTCCCCGTGAATTGTAGTTTTTATATCGTCCATAATTAGGCCTTATTACCAAACACTTC
>CALMWW010000111.1 GCA_937870835.1 uncultured bacterium | reverse complement strand
TATTTGCAAATAAAGTATAATCCAAAAGACCATAAACTACTGTAAAGCAACCAACGACTGTCATAATTATTTTAAGCCACAAAGAAATCACCCTTATTAAATGCGATTGATAATAATCTTCTTCAGTTTGAATTGGCGCCAAAGAAACAATCGTATCTTTTCTGCGCGGAATCAACCCCCGCAAAGCGCAACCAACTACTGCTGCCCAGTCTCTTTTAAGATTTTTTAATGCCGGAGGAAGAGTAAAAGACAATGGAGTTAAGTTGTAATTTTTGGTCACCCAGTCATTAAAATAATTTACTAATTGGTCGCTCTCATTTAAAAAAAGAAATTTCGTTAACGCTCTTTGTCTTTTTAAAGAATAAAAATTCAAAATCATTGGGATTTCATTTAAAAAATGTTTTTCTAGATGCGAAGGAAGAATTTTTTGAGGAATATTTTGGCCAAAAATTTCATGCCAAGAATCATAATCAAAATAAATCAATTTGCTTCCTTCGCTAATTACAAATTCTACTCCATCGTTTCTTACTTCAATAATTAAAACCGGCTCTTCTTTTTCCAGAAAATTATAAACGAAACGGGTTAAGGACAAAGCAAAAGGCTCAATAGCAACTATTTTAAAGTTTAAATCTTTTAAAATTTCCCAATATGGTTCAATTTGTTTTTTGATTCCCAAAGCAATAAAAATTTCTTTTTCAAATTCTTTTTCAGAAGGACCCCAGTCTTCCCAGTCGAAATAGGATTCTTCTAGTGGCAAAGGAGCCATCATCTGGGTGTTGAAAATTATAGCATCTTTTAATTGGGTATCGCCTAATTCTGGCAGAGAAAAATAATTAATATAAAAATTTGCTGATGGTAGTGATAGAATCAACCAAACATTTTTTTCTTTTTGCCAGAGTTTTTCCTTTAAAGAACTAAAAAAAGATTTTAAAGCCTCGGGATTTAGAAGAATACCTTCTTTAATAATTCCTTTTGGCAAAGCGAATTTATTTACTTTAGTAATTTTATTTAAAGATTTATCAAAGCAGAAAATTTTAATCTCATAATCAGTTAAAGAAACGCCATAAATTCTAAAATCTGGCACTAATAACTTTTGCCAATCAATTTTAAACTTCTTTTGAACATTGTTTTTCATAAAGTTAACTCAACAGTTGAAGTGGGGGTAATTAGTCCAGTGGTAGAATCAATAACAACTACTGTCTGCAATTTTTTACTAATTTGGGAAAAAGTAGCGGTGCTAGTAATCGTTCCACCAGAAACAGTTACCGAAACATCATTAGTCCCATTAACGCTTAAATTAAAAGAAGAACTATAATCTTTATTTCTTTCTAATTTTAACAGGGCATCCTGAAGCCCGCTATAAGCAGCATAGTTTGCGATGATGGCTTTTTTATTGGAATCTATATTTAAATTTGAGTAATAAGCAAGAATACTGGTGGCCAAAGAAACAATAAAAATTAAAGTCCCTAAAGAAATAACCACAATAAGAGAGGCAACTCCACGAAAACAATTTTTAATTTTGTAATTTTTAATTTTATAAATAAACATTCTAAATTTTATAATTTTTAAAAATTAAGACATTAGAAAATTATTTAAAAAATTAAAAAACTGCTTCATTTCGCGGGAGTAAGAATATTAAAAACAAAACTGTTAGTTTTAGTAATTTGCTGTTCTGGCTTTTGAGAATTGTACTGTAAAGTAATATCTATTTTTACGGCGCCAGTATTCATTCTTAAATCTTGAACTCGGTAGTTAGAGGTAGAACAAATATTACTCTGGCCTGAACCACCAGTTTTGCAATTAAAACTAATCCAGCCGATATTTTCTGACCAAGCGTAATTATCAAATTCGCCTGCCTGATAATTTCCTGTGGTAGTTGTTGCCACTTTCACGCCATAATTAGAAGAAAAACAAATATCTCCCCCATCTGAACCGCCAGTTTTGCAACTAAAACTAATCCAGCCATAATTTTCTGACCAGGCCCAACCACTCAAATTACCATTTGAATCAGAACTTACTTTATAATTACTTGAAGAACAACTATCAGTAGTCTTACAATTTAAAGAAATCCAAGAGCCATCAGATAAAATATAGGCAGCACCAGTTAGTTCGCCTGCGCCAGTTGGGACCCTTACATTTGAACCTGGATAACCAAAATCAATCCAACCAACATTATCATTCCAAGCATAATGATAAGAGTTGGAGATTGCCGCCCCAGTAGCGCCAGTCGGAGAAAAAACTAAAGAAGTAACTTTCACTTTATTAGAGTCGTTTAACGGTAAATCACCAGCACCCTCATTTAAATATAAAATAAAATTACTTAAACTAAA
>CALMWW010000110.1 GCA_937870835.1 uncultured bacterium | reverse complement strand
GCTCTAATCCATATCCAACCTCTCAATCTTGTACTGTTCCAGTCAATGGTCAGTGTGGTTCTTCAGATGGACAAAGTTTTACTTCTCAACCCACAACTAATTTATGTAGTCAGGGCACAGCTTCTAGCGTCTCTGGTTCTGGTCCGTGGTATTGGACTTGCCAAGGCTCTAATGGCGGGTCCACGGTAAGTTGCAGTGCTCAAAAAACTACGCCTACCTGTACTTGGACTTGTGATTCTTGGAGCGCTTGTGTAAGTGGCATTCAAACTAGAAATTGTTATTCTAGTCCATCGGGCTGTGTTGGCTCTAATCCATATCCAACCTCTCAATCTTGTACTGTTCCAGTCAATGGTCAGTGCGGTTCTTCAGATGGACAAAGTTTTACTTCTCAACCCACAAATGGCTTATGTAATTCAGGCAATCCTTCCTCAGTATCAGGCAGTGGTCCGTGGCATTGGACTTGTAATGGCACCGGCGGTGGTATCTCTGTAAATTGTTCAGCTCAAAAAACTCTTATCCCAGTCAATGGCCAGTGCGGTTCTTCAGATGGCGGCACTTTTGGTTCAGCTCCAACTACCAATTTATGTTCTCAGGGCACAGCTTCTAGTGTCTCTGGTTCTGGTCCCTGGTCTTGGGCGTGTTATGGAATAAATGGCGGCTCCACAGTAAGTTGCAGTGCTCAAAAAACAGCTGTACCCATAAATGGTCAATGTGGCTATGCTAATAATAATAGTTACGATTCTCAACCTACGAGTGGCTTATGTTATCAAGGCACGGCTTCAACTGTAACTGGTTCTGGTCCATGGCATTGGACTTGCCAAGGTTCTAATGGCGGATCCACGGTAAGTTGCGTCGCTCAAAAAATTCTTATCCCAGTTTATGGCCAGTGCGGTTCTTCAAATGGACAATATTTTACTTCTCAACCTACGAGTGGCTTATGTTATCAAGGCACGGCTTCAACTGTAACTGGTTCTGGTCCATGGTATTGGACTTGCCAAGGAGAAAATGGAGGAAGCTCAGCTAATTGTTCAGCTAGTAAAACATCTACTGCTGTAGATGGTCAATGCGGTTCAGCCAATGGCGGCACTTTTGGTTCAGCTCCAACTGCCAATTTATGTTCTCAGGGCACAGCTTCTAGCGTCTCTGGTTCTGGTCCCTGGTTTTGGGCGTGTTATGGAATAAATGGCGGGTCCACGGTAAGTTGCAGTGCTCAAAAAACTACGCCTACCTGTACTTGGACTTGTGATTCTTGGAGCGCTTGTGTAAGTGGCATTCAAACTAGAAATTGTTATTCTAGTCCATCGGGCTGTGTTGGCTCTAATCCATATCCAACCTCTCAATCTTGTATTTCGGCCGTAAATGGTATTTGTGGACCATCAAGTGGAGGCAATTTTACTTCTCAACCTACAACTGGCTTATGTAATTCTGGTTATCCATCAGGCGTGACTGGTTATGGTCCTTGGTATTGGACTTGTTATGGACAATCTGGCGGTAGCGATGCATCTTGTATGGCTTATAAAATTCAAACCAATCAAGCTCCTTCAGTTTATGCTGGCTCATATAAAGAAGTTCAAAGTGGTCAAAGCATTTATTTAGATGCTACCGCTTCTGACCCTCAAGGTTATTCTTTAACTTATTCTTGGAATTGCAATGGCGGTTCACTATCTAATTATAATGTCTTAAATCCAACTTTTTACGCGCCGATTGTATATTCTAATACTACTTATGTTTGTACTTTGACGGTTATAAATACGGTGGGAATGTCTGCTTCAAGTTCAGTAAATATTTATGTCCGAGCCAATGCGAATTATCAGCAACCCCCAATTGTTTATGCCGGGTCAAGCAAAACTATTCAAAGTGGTCAAAGCATTTATTTAGATGCTACCGCTTCTGACCCTCAAGGTTATTCTTTAACTTATTCTTGGAATTGCAATGGCGGTTCACTATCTAATTATAATGTCTTAAATCCAACTTTTTACGCGCCGATTGTATATTCTGATACTACTTATACTTGCACGCTAACTGTCACTAATAATCGCGGACAATCCTCTTCCAGTTCGGTATCTATTTATGTAAAAAGCAATACTCAATCTTATTCTAATTTAACAGTTACGACTTATAATGCTACTTCTGTAACGACCAATTCAGCTGTTTTGAATGGCGCAGTAAGTGGTTATAATGTTGGTGGCTCAGTTGGAGCTAAATTTACTTATGGCCGAGGCAATAACTTAAATATGACTGTTAATGTCAATAATAATTTAACTGTTGGCGAACGATTTTCAGCTACTATTTACAATTTAGAAAAAGCTAAAGCTTATTCATTTAGAGCTGAAGCGACTGGCAGCAATGGGGTAACAGTATATGGCAATACCTTGAAATTTATAACTGCTCCCGATTCACCTTTTAACTTTAACGCTTATTTTAATGGCAGTAATGGAGTTAATTTGTCTTGGTCTACTGGTTCGGGTGCTTGTTATACAGTTATTACTCGGAAAATAGGCGCTTATCCAGCGTCAAGCACAGATGGTATTATTGTTTATTTAGGAACAGGTAATAGTTATTTTGACCAAAATATTTATACCAATAAAACCTATTATTATCGCGCTTGGTCGGTTGGTTGCGATGAAGGTTTATATTCTTGGTCAGATAGCGCTTATGCTAAAAAAACGGTAAGCACTTATGTTGAAACAAAAGGATCAATTTATGTCCCACCAGTTTCAGTAGTTAGAAATGTTGATGTTCAAATTACTGGTAAAAATATTACTAAAAATGGAGTAGTTGGTAAAGTTATTTCAGCTGCGCCAGGCGATGAAGTAGAAGTTAATATCACTGTTTCATCGGCTGATGCGCACGCTTTAGAAAATGTTATTTTAACTAATATTTTGCCGACGAATATTGATAATGTATCCAATATTCGCTTAAATGGTAAAAACTATGCAGGTGATGTTAATGGGACTATTTTACTTGGAACTATTCCTATAAATCAAGCCAAAACTTTAACCTTTACTATTAAAATTGGCAATGGCGCCGCAAATCAAACCCTAATTAATAAAGTAAGCGCGAACGCGAAAAACGCGGAATCAGTTGAAGATATGTTGCAAATTAATGTGTCTTCGGCTATTGTGGCAGGTGCGACTAATGGAGAAGCTTGCCCAAGCGCGAGCGTTGCTTCAGCTGAGGTTAATGGTGGCTGGTGGTGGAATCTTTTATGGCTTTTATTAGGTTTAATTGTCGGTTTAATTATTTTCTTAATAGTTTACTTTATTATGAAAAAGAGGAACGAGAAAAAACAAGCCGAAGCGCCAGTGGCTGTGCCAGCTTACGGCCGAGACAGATATTTTTCTATTCAACAATAAAAACTTAACGATTAGCCGAAACATCAAAACAAAAAATTAGAAAGTCAGGGGTTAAGCCCCTGGCTTTTTGTCTTTGGGACCAAACTCCAAAGATTGAGGGAGTGAGCCAGATCCGAAGGCGGTTTCAGCAGAAACCGGCCCGAAGGAGATCCCCGACGATTTCTAAACTTTAGATTAAATTTTTTACTCGGATAGCTTTGCGGATGAATTCACCGTATTTTTCTAAATTGACTTTAGTTGTTAATTTATATTCTTCTAATTCCGCGCCTAACGATATTTTATTTTCCGATTTATATTTTCTAATTTCATCAATAGCTTTTATTGCTTTATCAAAATCCGATAAATCTATTTCTGCCGGCATCTTTAATGTTTCCGGCCATTTAGATAAATGAATTGTTGGTTCATTAGAAAAGTATTGGAATAATTCTTCGGTTACAAAAGGGATTAAAGGCGCGTATAATTTTAAGATATTAATAAAAATATTAATTAAAGTATTTTGCGCCGCTCTTTTAGACATCGTATTTTCACCGTAAAGGCGATATTTTACAAATTCAACATAATAGTCAGCAAATTTAGACATAAAAAATTCTTCAGTAGCTGTTTTAGCTTTTGCGTATTGGTATTCTTCAAAATTATTAGTGGCTTCGGCAATAGTTTGATTAAGCTCTTGAATAATCCAATTATCCGCTGGCTCAAAAATAGCCGGTTCATTCGGGTCATAATCTTTACAATTTGTTAAAATGAATTTGCCTGCATTCCAAAGTTTAGTGGCAATCTGTTTTCCTTTTTTAATTTCTATTTCGCTAAAGCGTAAATTTTGCCCCAAACCAGCGCCAGTAGCCCAGTATCTAATTGCGTCCGCCCCATATTGTTCAACCAATTTATCAGCCGGAGTATAATTGCCTAATCGTTTGCTAATTTTGCGGCCTTGTTCATCTAAACCATGCCCCGAGACCATTATATTTTTGAAAGGAATAGTATTAAAATTATAATATCCTTTCACAATCGAATAAAAATCCCAAGTGCGAATAATTTCATGCGCATTTGGTCGCAAATCAACTGGAAATAAATCTTCGCTGCCGCCTAATTCGCGTAAAAGAAACGGCGTACAGGAAGAGGTTGCCCAAGTATCCATAACATCAGCTTCTGGTTCTATTTTTTGGCTTCCGCAATGCGGGCATTGGGAAAGGGGCGGTTTTTGTTCAAATGGATTAATCGGCAAATCATTTTCATTAGGCAAAATTATTTCGCCGCAATCCGCGCAATTCCAAAAAGGGAAAGGAACTCCAAAAAATCTTTGACGGCTGACGCACCAATCCCATTTTAATGAATTTACCCAGAGTTCATAATTATTTATCATATAATCAGGATACCAATGAATTTGCCGTCCCAGTTCTATCCATTTTTCTTTTAGCTCAGTAATTTTAATAAACCATTGTTGGCTTTGAATTAGTTCAACTGGGGTTTCGCATCTTTCGTGGACATTCAGGACTTGTTCAATCGTTTCCTGCTTAACTAATAAGTTTTTATTTTTTAAGTCAGCCAAAATCTTTTCACGGGCTTCTAAAATTGTCAGACCTTCGTAGGGTCCGGCTAAATTATTTAAGTGGCCGTCTTCGGTAATAATATGGCGAGTATCTAAATTATCAGCGCGCCATTTTTCTAAATCTTCTTGGTCTCCCCAAGTACACACCATCATTAAACCAGTTCCAGTTTCCAAAGCTACTTTTTCGCTGCTTAAAATCGGCACTTCATATTCAAAGATAGGCACCCTTGCCTTCTGTCCTATTAAATGCTTAAAACGCGTGTCAGTAGGGTTTGCATAAAGAGCCACGCAAGCAGGAATTAATTCAGGACGGGTTGTGGCAATAAGCAAATCCTTATTGTCCATAGACCTAAAATTGATATAATTCATTTTAGATTCGCGCGTTTTGTCTTCTAAATCAGATTGAGAAATAGCGGTTTGGCAAAAGGGACACCATAATATCGGCAGCTCTTTTTTATATAATAATCCTTTTTTGTATAAATCTAAAATAGATTTTTGAGAAACCTTGGTAGCAAGCGGCGCAATCGTGCTGTAAGTTTTGGTCCAATCCACTGAAATTCCCAGCGCATTCCAAAGCTCTTTATAAGTCTGAATGCCTTTTTCTGTTTCCGATAAGCAAAGTTTAATAAATTCTGACCGAGTTGTTTTAGATTTATCTATTTTATATTTTTTTTCTACAAATCTTTCCGTTGGCAAGCCATTGTCATCAAATCCCATCGGGTAAAAAACATTAAATCCGCGCATTCTTTTATAGCGGACAATAAATTCGGCTTGGGCGTACGACATAATATGCCCAGCGTGCAAATGGTCGGCGGAAACATAAGGCGGGGGAGTGTCAACTACAAAAAGTTCGCCCGAATTTTGGCGATTAAATTCAAAATATTTATTTTCTGCCCAATTTTTAATCCACCTTGCTTCCGCGGTTTTGAAATCATAATTTTTAGGAAGTTCAGCATCTGTTTTTAAACTAATTTTATCCATAGTTTTTCAAATTAAATTTTTAAAATATTTTTTATATAGATATTTTTAAGATTGGATGTTATTAAGATATTTTCATCTTATCTAATTTAGTTTCAATAATCAAGTTTTTTATTCTTTATTCGTAGAGAAATATTTAGAAAAAATGTTTAGGGGTCAGACCCCCAAACATTCGATATTCTTACTTTACTAAAAAGTCCTTT
>CALMWW010000109.1 GCA_937870835.1 uncultured bacterium | reverse complement strand
CGCCGAGGCAACTTCTTACGACTTCACAAAAAGTGAAAATTGGCGGTGTTTTTTGATTGATGTTCGAACATTTTTTGACGAAAATCCTGAAAACTAATTTGGACTCGGCGGGGCAAACTATTTTTCTGGGGGAATGGAATTGCCCCGCCTCGGCTTTCTTCCCGCCCGCAGGAGGGGTCTGGGGAGGAATGCGGGCGGGTTTTTGAACCTTTCCTTTTTCGCTTCCGAATTTCGTATTTTGCAAAGCAAAATGCGCCACCAAAAGAGATGTTGCCCTTGACCCACCCAACCCATTCGCGGGCAACGCTAAGGAACTCCCTTTTTGCTTTACGGATTCGAAATATTTTGGTAATATTATATTGTGGTTATTTTCTTCGAGCATATAATAATTATACCACAATTTAATATTACTATTTTAATATGGTAGAGTCAAGCAAAATCAAACGGATAAGAGAAAAAATGGGTTTGTCGCAAGAAAAACTAGCCCGTCTTGCTGATGTTTCCAATAATACAATAATCAATATTGAGGCTGGCAAACAACAAAACCCAACTATTGATACAATTAAAAAAATCGCGAAAGCACTAAATGTGCCGATTGAGGATTTAATAAAATAAAACTATGGAAACAAATTTACTTATCGCAATATCAAATTTAGTCAAAAATCCAATTACAAATTTGGTTTCTCATTATCGTGCCGCCAACCGTGCCAATAGTATGGGCGACGCTTTAGAGTTTTATATTAAAGATTTGTTCTGCAATTCCCTAAACGAAAATAATCTTGAAAAGAAAAATGAAATTTACAGCAAATATTTTTCTTATATTGGAAACCAAAATAATCCGCCGGACACCATCATCAAACAAGGTGATGCGATAGAAGTTAAAAAAATTGAAAGTTTGCGTTCGGGAATTGCGCTCAATAGTTCTTATCCTAAAGACAAACTATTTTCTGATAGTCCGATGATAACCACTGCTTGCAGAAATTGTGAGGATTGGCGAGAAAAAGATTTGGTTTATGTTGTTGGGGTTTCAAAAGACGACAAACTAAAAGCCCTGTGGCTTGTTTATGGTAATTGTTATTCCGCAAGCAAAGAAGTTTACGAAAGAATAAGAGATAAAATCTCAAAAGGCGTTAATGAATTACAAGATGTTGAATTTTCGGAAACAAACGAACTCGGCAGAGTGAATCGTGTCGATCCTCTCGGAATTACTTATTTGCGCATTCGTGGAATGTGGGGAATTGAAAATCCTATAAAAGTTTTTGATTATGTTGTTCCAACCGAGCAAAATCCTGAATTTTTTGTTAATGCAATTTTGCTGAAAGAAAAATATTTGTCTTTTCCTGAAAAAGACAGGAAACATCTTGAGAGCTTGGTTAGTGATAACTTTTTAATTAAAGATATAAAAATAAAATCGCCAAATAATCCAGCAAAATTGCTTGAGGCGAAATTATTGAGTTTTAGAAAATAATATGAAATTAGCTTCTTTATTTACAGGTGCAGGCGGATTAGATTTAGGCTTTGAAAGAGCTGGTTTTCATGTTGTCTGGGCGAACGAGTATGACCCTACAATTTGGGAAACATTTGAGTATAACTTTCCAAAAACAAAATTAGACAAGAGAAGTATTGTTGATGTTCCAGCGTCTGAAATTCCTGATGTTGACGGAATTATTGGAGGACCACCTTGTCAAAGTTGGAGTGAAGCCGGTGCTGGTCGTGGAATAAACGATAAACGAGGTCAGTTGTTTTATGACTACATTCGTTTATTGAAAGAAAAACAACCAAAATTTTTTCTTGCAGAAAATGTATCGGGAATTTTACACCCAAAACACAAAGAGGCATTTTCAAACATAATCAAAGAATTTGAAAATGCGGGATATGTAATTTCTTGCAAACTTCTAAACGCAAATGATTATGATGTTCCCGAGGATAGACTTCGCGTTATTATCGTTGGTTATCATAAAAAATTAAAAAAGAAATTTGAATTTCCAGAACCGCAAAAATATAAACCGGTTTTGAAAGACGCTATTTTTGATTTGCGTTTAGCAAAACCAGCCAAAGACAAGAACAAGACAAACGGCGACGAGTTGAAAATTCCAAATCATGAATATATGAACGGTGGATTCTCAACAATTTATATGTCGCGAAATCGTGTTCGTTCGTGGGATGAACCTTCTTTCACAATTCAAGCAGGTGGTCGCCACGCACCAATTCATCCACAAGCACCAAAAATGAAATTTATTGAGCAAAATAAAAGAATTTTTGTTCCCGGAAAAGAACATTTATATCGCCGTTTGTCTGTTCGTGAATGTGCAAGAATACAAACATTTCCCGATGATTTTATTTTTAAATATCGTGATATTGCTGACGGCTATAAAATGATTGGAAATGCTGTTGCAGTAAACTTTGCTCATCATCTAGCAAAAAAAATAATGGACGATCTAAAATAAGTATGGCAACAACTATTCAACAATCATTTCAAAAACTGAAAGAAAACTTGGAAATTACAGGCTTGCAGGCAAGCACTGTTTCAACTCGTCAAAATAATGTAAGGGATGTTATCAAAAAAGACCTTTCAGTTTTAGATTCTTTTTTGACTGGCTCATATTCAAGAAGCACTATGATTGCACCTTTGAAAGAAGCTGATGTTGATATTTTTGTTGTTTTAGATTCAAAATATTTTCATAACTACAATAATGGGCAAAATGGCGGTCAAGCTGGATTGTTGGATTTATTGAAAAGAACTTTGAGAAAAACCTATACAGAAACACCAGATATAAGCAGAAATGGGCAAGCTGTTACTATAAGATTTACCGATTTTATGGTTGATGTTGTTCCCGCTTTTAATCGACAAGGCGGTGGCTATTTGATTCCTAATTCAGTAAGTCAAAACTGGATTAGTACTGATCCCAAAAAGCATGTCGAAATTGTTACAAACTCAAACAAAGCACATAATGGCGATTTTGTACCATTAGTTAAAATGATAAAAGCGTGGAATAAAAACAATAATAAATATTTTAGCTCATTTCATCTTGAAGTTTTGGCTCTGTCGATTTTAAATAATGTAACAATTTCAGATTATCCTTCGGGGATGAGATTTTTCTTTGATAAAGCTAGAGATTTAATCACAAAACAAAATCCTGACCCTGCTGGTTATGGTGGTGATGTCGGAAGTTATATAAATACGCAAGAAAAAATTAAAGAAGCAGTTGCAAAATTTGAGTTAGCATACAATAGAGCAATAAAGGCAGAGGATTTTGCTAGTCGTGGTTACACAAGAGATGCTGTCGATTTGTGGATTAAAATATTCGGAGATTATTTTCCTACCTATGGATAATCAACAACCAACAACCGCCGAAAAGCCGGTTTCAAAAACGAAAGATGAAATTATAAAAGAAGCCAAGCGTGTCGAGGAGGGTCTTTTGTATTCTTCAAAGGGTCATTTTGCCGCCTCGTATTTTTGGGGCAATTTTCATCTTTGGATTGGTGTTCCTGTAGTCTTACTTTCGGCGATTGCTGGCGCCTCAGCATTATCACAATTTGACCCCAAGCATGTTGTTGCTGGTTTGATTTCAATTCTTGTTGCAGCACTTTCTGGCGTAATGACTTTTCTTAATCCAAACGAAAAAGCAAGTGTTCATTTGAATGCAGGTAATAATTATGATTCGTTAATGAACAAGGTAAGAATTTTTTGGTCTATTGATTGTTGGCGAGACGAATCGGAACAAGTTTTGACAGAAAAATTGAAATATCTATCCGAACAGAAAGATAAGTTAAACCAAAGTTGTCCGCAAGTCCCAAGGTGGGCATATAACATAGCTAAAAAAGGAATTAAAGACGGTGAGGGAGATTATACAGTAGATAAAAATAGTTAGTTTAAAAGGTGGCGCGCCAGTTTTCAACTGGCACGAAATTCGGAAGCGAAAAAGGAAAGG
>CALMWW010000108.1 GCA_937870835.1 uncultured bacterium | reverse complement strand
TTGAGGAGTTAGAATGCACTATCAACGCAGACTTGATTTCAAAACTAGATTACAAAGATATTTTGAAATATGTTTTGAACGCAAATACACCAGGCAAGATTGAGGTTTTGAAAATCCCTGGCAACAGAAATGAATTGATTTTTAGGTTAATGACTGCTGAAAAGCCCTTTGCCTTAATTAAAATCGGCGACATTTCCGGCTGGCTGAAAGATAAACTTGAGGGATACGAGATAAATGAAAGTTTTGAAAACGAAAGTTATTTCAGACGAATCAATAATGATGATTCCGACATAAATATTTTAATGGGCTCGCGCTCTTTTTACGAGGGCTGGGATTCTAACAGGCCAAACATACTTTTGTTTGTAAATATTGGAGTTGGAAGCGATGCTAAAAAATTCGTTCTACAATCGGTCGGCAGAGGCGTAAGAATAGAGCCGCAAAAATATCAAAGAAAGCGGCTTCAAAATTTGTTCAACGCAGGGGAAATTAATGAGCAGTTATTTGAAAAAGTTAAAGATCTGATTTTACCAATTGAGAGCTTGTTTGTTTTTGGGACCAACGCGGAAAATTTGAAAGAAATAATCAAAACGCTGAAAGAAGAAAAGCAAGATAAAAACTTGGGCGAAGCATTTATTTTAAATCCCGAAGCGCAAAAACATCTTCTTTTGGTGCCGGTTTACAAAAACTCTGATAGGATTTTTGCCGAGGAACAAAACCCTCAAAAGTATCCTATCAGCCGTGAAGATTTTGATATAACAACGAAATTTTACGATTTTTTAGGTGATAAAATCACTTTAGCTAAATATGATTGCGAAGTGAAAGTTTTAAAGAAAGCAAAAGAAAGTTTTGCGGAAAAAGAGCGATACTATGATTTGGGCGAAAGGAATTCACTCTTTGAGCCGGAGTTAATTCTTGACCGGATTTTTGATTACCTTGGAGTTAAAAACAGAGAGCTTGAGAAGTTCAAGAAGTTGGAAAATGAAATCGTGCATTTCAAAAAGGTTAGATTTAGTGGTCCTGAAAAATACGAAGAAATTAGAAAGAAAATTGATTTCATGAAGCAATATCCTGAAAATAAAAAAGAGTTAGACGAAAGTTATGGCAAAATATCCGTAGATAAATATGCTGAGCAGTTGAAGCTATTTGAAGAAGCAGGAAAGTATGAAGTCAAAAACCAAAAAATCAAAATCAAGTATTTGGCTAACCATTACTACCTTCCTGTGATAGTTTCAGAAACCGAAAAAATTGATTATCTCAATCATATTATCAATGTTGATAGCGAGGTAAGATTCATTGAACAGCTGGAAGAATATCTTGCCAGACGAAATAATGTATTTACGCAATTTGATTGGTGGATGTTTTCAAAACTTGACCAAACGCTGGACGAAGTTTTTATTCCTTATTACAATCCAAAGGAAAATAAAATCTCAAACTTCAAACCAGATTTCATTTTTTGGGCGCAAAAAGACAAACGATACCTGATTTTGTTCGTTGATCCGAAAGGAACTGAACACACGGACGGATATAGAAAAATTGACGGGTATTCAAGATTATTTGAAACTGACGAGCAAAAAGAAAGCAGAGATTTTTCGTACAACGGATTTGTCATAAATACAAAGCTATTACTCAAGCCAAAGCGAGGGATAGCAGAGGTTTTAGATAATTACAAAGAATATTGGTTTGACAATTTTGATGATTTTGCAGACAAAATAAGTTAATTTTGAAATTGATAGTGTGCCAGCTTCGCTGGCATAAAAATCGGCGGTTCGCCTGCGAAGCGGGCAATGCGGGCGGGCAAAAAGAAAAGGGGTCTGGGGGAAATGAATTTCTGCCCGTCAGGGCAGAAATTGTTGCTCAAAAAAGGTTCGAGCTTCGTCCAGTAATTGCGACCAATCTTTTCAGCAGGTGTTTTTACCTTACTTCTGGCCGGAGTAAAGGGTAACGACTCCAGCCGTCAGATTCAGACAGGAGAGATTCCTGAGGCCGCTTTGCCGCATAAGGCTGGTCACCTCTTCAGGCTTCAAAAAGCTAAAAATCGATGAGGCTAAATAGCTGTAGGCCCGGGCTGAGCCTGAAAAAAACCTACCGGCCAGCGGCAGATAATTTTTTAAGTATAAAGAATAAAAGGCATAAGTCAGTTTATCTGGCGGAAGCGAAAACTCAAGGATAAACAGCCGCCCCGAAGGCTTAAGGACGCGTGCCATCTCGCTTATTCCTCGGGCATAGTCAGGAAGATTTCTCAGACCAAAACCGATAGTCACCAGGTCAAAAGTCTTATCGGCATATGGAAGGTTGAGGGCGCTCCCTGTTTCGAGTTTGATTCTCGTGGCCAGATTCAGCTTTTCTATTTTTTGCTGTGCCCGGGCAAGCATCCCGGATGAAAGGTCAATCCCCGTGATGTCTCGGGCACCGCGGCGGGCAAATCCTATGGCTATATCTCCGGTGCCAGTGCAGACATCAAGGATTCTGCTATCGGGCCGGAAGCACGACAGGCTGACCAGCCTCCGTCTCCAGGAGCGGTCAAGATTAAAACTCAACAGGTGATTTA
>CALMWW010000107.1 GCA_937870835.1 uncultured bacterium | reverse complement strand
TGAAAAGTCAAAATAATAATGAAACCATTGGGGATAAGATAAAACAGCTTAGAAATAAGCAAGGTTTAACGCAGGACGAATTGGCAAGAAAAGCCGATATTCCCTATACAACGCTTACTAAAATTGAAAGCAATGTTATAACTAAGCCCACTATTCAGACAGTCGCAAAAATAGCCAATGGGCTTGGTATTAAAATTGATGATTTATTGAAATAAACATATGGCACTATTTAGAATAAATAACTCAACAGTTAAAAAATTAGTCACTCGCAATCTTGATTTAGAGCGCGATCTTCAAGAACTTTTTGAAGCAAATTTGGAAGAAATTTTGAATATTGTTTTTCTGGCTCACGAGTACTCAACAAGTTTTGGCGGACGTATTGATACTCTCGGGATAGACAAAAATGGTTCGCCATGCATTATCGAATACAAGAAAAGCCAAAACGACAATGTTATCAATCAAGGACTTTCATATTTGCGCTGGCTTCTTGACCACAAAGCTGATTTTGAAATTTTATGCCAAAGCAAAAAGGTGGATATTGAGATTGATTGGGATTCTCCTCGTGTTATCTGTATTGCCGAAAGCTATAACAAATTTGATCTTGATACGGCAGACATTTTGCCGATCAATGTTGAGCTTTTGCGCTATCGTATTTACGACGAAAATATTTTATATCTTGAACCAGAAAATTATCAAAAAGTCAGAATCTCTACATCAGGCATGATTAAAAAATCAAAACAAGGAAAAGAAAAAATTGAGCGACTACAAAAAACATATTCTATTGACGATCACCTATCGAGAATTGATAAACAAACAGTCAATTTATTCCAAACTTTGCGGGAGAAAATATTGTCGCTTGATGAAAATATAATTGAGGAAGCAAAAGCAAAATATATCGCCTATAAAACATCTACAAATTTTACTGATATTGTTGTAAAGCAGTATGGCCTTAAAATTTTCTTAAATGTAAAAAGTGGACAACTTAATGATCCACAAAGTTTGGCTCGTGATTTAACAAAACCAAAAATGATCGGTCATTGGGGCAATGGCGATTATGAGGTAAAACTTGAAAAAGAAAGCGAAATTGAAGCTATTTTCGCACTTATTAAACAAAGCTATGATTTGAATAAATGATTATGCAAAAACCGTTTTACGAAAAACCAAGATTTAAGCTATATCATGCAGATTGTTTAGATATTTTATATTCTCTGCCTGAAAACTCGATAGATATGATTTTTGCAGATCCACCCTATTTTTTATCAAGTGGAAGTTTTACTTGCCAAAACGGAAAGATGGTAAGTGTAAAAAAAGGAGATTGGGATTTGACTAACGGGACCAAAAAGAATTTTGAATTTCATAATGAATGGATTAAAGCATGTCGTCGAGTTTTGAAGCCAAACGGGACAATTTGGATTAGTGGAACTTATCACTCAATTTATCAATGTGGTTTTGCCTTAGAAATTAATAATTTTCATTTTTTAAATGATATAGCTTGGTTTAAACCCAACGCTTCTCCAAATTTGTCATGTAGATTTTTTACAGCAAGTCATGAAACTTTGCTTTGGGCAAGAAAAGAGAAAAAAGCAAAACACACTTTCAATTATGATCTAATGAAAAATGGCGAATGGCCAGAAGATCAAATGAAGAAACCTGGTTTACAAATGAGATCTGTTTGGTCAATAAATACGCCAAAACCTATTGAAAAGAAATTCGGAAAACATCCGACTCAAAAACCTTTTGACTTACTAAAAAGAATTGTTTTAGCAAGTACAAATAAAGGCGATTTGATTTTAGATCCTTTTACCGGAAGTTCAACAACAGGTCTTGCGGCCTACCTCTATGGTCGAGAGTTTATTGGTATAGATACGGAAAAACAATATCTCGATCTATCTGTTAAAAGATTCGAAGAATTAGACAAGAATTTAAAAAATAAATTTTCTAAAAAATAATATGAAAAAGCTATCTTTTTATAATGAAACTATAAAGTGCAAAACTGATGATGAGATTTTTGATTTTTTAATCACAACTTTAAAGCCAAGCAACATGCTTTGGTCTTATTTTGTTAATTGGGAAAAGGTTTTAAGAAATACGAAACAAATTGAGTTAGCTTTAAATAACTTAAATTATCTTATCGGTAAAGATGATTTTGATAAGGAGTTTAAATTTTTGCTTAAAGAAAATCCAAATTTAGTAAAAGTTATTCCTGCGTTAGTGGTACGAGACGGCACAAATCAGAAAAGTTTCAAAATCTTGGTGGACTACAAAAATAAAAAGTTAGTTTATGAAGACTATGATTTTACAAAAGAAAAAATATCAGACGAAGATATTGAAAAATATCTAGTCTTCGTAAAAGAAACGGGTTTAAAAGATTTGATCGTAAATAAAAAAATCAAAAATCTAGTTGATTATATGATTGGGGTTGAGGCGGGGTTAGATAGTAACGGAAGGAAAAATCGAGGTGGGCATGCTATGGAAGATATTGTTGAAGCATTTATTGTTGATCTGTGTAATAAAAATAAATGCAGATACTTGAAAGAAGCTAATTCAGAGAAAATTAAACAAGAATTTGGTTATGATGTGCCAGTTGATAAATCTTCAAGAAGATATGATTTCGTAATAGATAACGGAAAAGAACTTTATATTGTGGAAACAAATTTCTATGGGGGCGGAGGATCGAAATTAAAATCGACTGCTGGTGAGTATAGAAATTTATTTGATGTTTTGTCCGGAAAATATAAATTTATTTGGATTACAGACGGACACGGCTGGAAAACAACAGCAAGACCACTTCGTGAGACTTTTGACCACAACGATTATCTTTTTAATCTATCAATGTTAGAAAAAGGAATTTTAGAATTTTTAATATAATAAAGAATTTGCCGCCAAACTGGGCGAAGCCCAGAGTCCCGCTAAATGTGGAACGAAAAACTTGAAATCGTCCAATCCGAAAGGGTCGCTTCTGCGGGCGGGCG
>CALMWW010000106.1 GCA_937870835.1 uncultured bacterium | reverse complement strand
TCAATAGTGGTGGAAGCGCCTCAGGAAGAAAATGTTTCTTTAGGGGGTTATGTGAGCGCCAGTTTTACTGATATTTTTTCCGGCACTGCTTGGCTGGATAGTAAATTTACTAATCTTTATTTTGATTATCGCGGGGAAAAATTACTTTTTCCGCCAAAAATTATTGCTCAAGAAATTTTGCCTGCTGATGGGCTTTTAGATACTTTTGTTGTTTCCTCAGTGGCTTCAAATAACAATAATGTTTATTTTTATGGCAAGCATCGTTTAACCGGTGAAGAAAAAGAAATTGTTTGGGAGACAAGAGAAGATAAATGGGAAAGCAGAGAAGCACTTTTGGAAGAGAAACCAAAACAGGCGAGAGAAGCAATGTCTTATCAAGGGGAAGTTAGCCAAGAAAATGGAAAATGGATATTTCGCGTTTATCAAGAAGGAAAAAAAATTTTGGAAAAAGAAAGCGAATATGAAGGCAACTTGAATATCGGCCAATGCGGGGAGAATGTTTTGGTGGTTTTTTCCAGTTATTATGCTCAAGCATTTGAGATAACTCCGCAAGGAGAAATTATAGATAAGACCAAAAATTTTGGTTGGCGAGTGAGCGAGAAAGGAGAAAAAATATATGAGGGGTTGCCTTGTTATTTAAAAAATACGGATGGCAGTATTATTCGTTGGGATGGAGAAATTCCTGTAGAAATTAGTAAATTTTTTAGATTTAATTATTCACCGAGTTTTTTGGAGATGGTTAAGGTGAATGAAAAGTGGTATTTGATTACTCAGGTGCCGAATGGGGGAACAAAAGTTTATAATTTTTTTGACGAAGGTTTTGATTTGACTAATTGGCGGCAAGTGGTTTCGCAAAAAATTAATTTTGAGGTGCCGGAGATTAAAGCGGCGATGATTGGCGAGGTGAATTTTGGCGGGCCGGCAAAATTTAATTTTTATCTTTCTAATGATAAAGGGAAAACTTGGCAAGAAGCAAATCAGGGGAGCATTGTTTATTTTAAAGAAAAGGGCAACGACTTGCGTTGGGCTTGTCGGATTGAACCCTTATCATCAACAGATTCTTGGCGAAGTCCTTGGTTGGACAATATTTTCCTCCGTTATTGGTATTTAAAGACTTAAGGGTGGAACCCTTAA
>CALMWW010000105.1 GCA_937870835.1 uncultured bacterium | reverse complement strand
AATAATCTTTTGTAATATTTTTAAGCTCAATCATATAAATACCATAACTATAAATATTTTTAATTAGGCGGTCCTCCCAAACCGGGCATTATCATATTTCCACCTGAATTGCTATTAGTTTTTGCAGATTGAGAAGCAGATGAGCTGACTGCCGCTGTAGACGATTTAGCAGTTGAAGAATTTTTAATAGTGCTTGAAATAACTTGTTCATTCTCTATTAAACCGCTTATAACTTCTGTGTAAAAATCATTGGCTAAACCTATCTCAATGGCTTTCTTTTGGATTCCACCCGTTAAAATAATTCCCTTAGTATTGCTCAATAATGATTCCTCAACTGGCAATTCAGGAACTTCCACATAATAAGATTCTCCAGCTGATTTAACAGCTGAATTTGGCACTAATAAAACATCTGTTTTAGCTTCAGTAATAATAGAAGCAGAGGCAGTCATACCCGGCTTAACTTGGCCTGTCTCATCATCAAAACTAATTTTGACATTATAATTTACTACCCCGGAAGTAACAGTGCCAACTGCATCAACTTCCACTACTTTGCCCGTTAAAGTAAGCTCGGGAAGAGCGTCAAAGGTTAAATTAACCGAATCGCCAATTTTAACTTTTGAAATATCTACCTCATTCAAAGAAACATTAATAATTTTGCCTTTAGAAATAAAAGTAATTAGGGCTGCGCCATTAGAAACAGAATTACCTTTGGTAACATTGATTTTAGCCACTGTCCCAGAAAAAGGCGCTCGGACATAACAATTATTCAAATTTTCTTGAGCAGTTAAAAGAGCATTATATTTTTGCTCAACTGCTAATTCTTGAGATTTTAATTCAAGGTCAGTTGGACCAGCTTTAGTTTTTTCCAAAGACATTTGTTTTTCTAAAATAGTCCTATCTGCATTCTTTAATGAATCCTTATTGTTTTGAATAGTTTGCTTAATTGATAATAGATTGCTTAAGATAGAATTTGTTTTAGAGGTATAATTATTAAGCGAGGTTAAATGCGTATTAACTAAATTGTTGGGAGTCAATCTTTTTTGAGCCAAATAATCTTTATAAAATTGAATTAAATTATTAGCGCTTTTAATAGCGTCGGAAATAGCTTTATTTGTTTCATAAGTTTCATTAATTAATAATTCTATTTCATCGGCCGAAGAATAACGATTAGTTTTTTTATAATTTTCTAAATTTTCATTATAAGCAGACCGAGCCACTGCATATTTATCAAAAACATCTTGTTTATATATTTTAGCCTTATCTGAATACTCAGATTCTCCTGCCGCATAATAATCAGCGTTGCCTTGGTAGTCATGGTAACCGTTCCCATAAATTACATCATATAGCCCTGACATAACATCGGGTAAATCTAAAAAAGCATTTGATACTGAATTAAAACCATCTTCATAGGCTTTAGCTAAAGAAGATTCAAGATTGGTTTTAGAGTTTTGAGCTGAGATTACGGCATCTTCGGCTTGCATTAAAGTAAGCTCATCAATTGGCTCTTTTAATTTATTTAATGATAAAACCGCTAAATCATAACTGGCTTGAGCATCTTTAATAGCTTGCTGGGCATCGGCAGTGTCTATGGTTAAAAGTAATTTTCCGCTAATTACCTCATCTCCCACCGAAGCTCCAAGATAAGTAACTTCTCCACTCGTTTTAGCGCTTAAAGTAACTTCATTAGAGCTTAAGACCTGACCGGTTCCAGAAACAGAAACCACCAAAGTTCCTTTTTCTACTGGCGCCACTACATATTTAACGCTATCTTGATTTTTATTAAACGATTTAATGCCATACCAGCTTCCCGCCACAATTACAATTATCAATATAATTGAAACAATTTTATGAGACAAAATAAAATTGCCTATTTTTTTAAATATATTCCACATATTATTTTTTATTATTATTGAAATGGTTCGGGGGGCATTCTCATATTCGGAACCGGCCATTTAATAGAATTTTCTACGGAGGGCAACACTCTTATTAATTTAGCTTCAATTTTTCCCTCGCCATTAGGTTCTCCAATAATCACCACCTTGTCATCTATTTTTAAATCAGATAATTTTATAGTTTGATTAAAATTTTTAATAGTTGTATCGTCTTGCACCAAAACTATTTTTTCCACGCCCTCTGCATCTTTAATTACTAAATCAGATTCTGATTCGTTTATTTGAATAATTTGGCCGTATACCCCATGCGCTTCCATAAAATCATCATGCCTTATAAAATTGTTATCTGGAAATCTTTTAGCTGGCCCAGCAAAATTGCGATAATAATTTTGTCCCCAATCACAAGAAAACTTAGCTTTCTTAAAACCAATATCCATGCCCACCTTAAAAACAACTAAAAGCAATATGATAGCAACAAGCCCCCAAATAAAATAGTTAAACTGCTTAGATTGAAAAAATTTATTTAAGTCCATAATTAATTTTTAAATTTTTTATATTTTTAATTTCTTTTAATAATTTTTTAAATAATTCTGACCATATGACAATCGCGGTTAAAAAAACAGCAGTTTCCATAGCGGGAAAAGATTCTAATAAACTTGTTAAAAAGCTCTGCCAATAATTTAAGACAATAAGAGTGTCGGAAAATATAAGAGAAAAATAAGCTTTAAATCCAGAAACCGCTAAAATATTTTGCATTAAATGAAAACTATAAACTGATAATCCCATAGCTGCTAAAACACCAACCGAAAACCCAAAAACACGCCTTTTCAAAATTAAAAGCTGTTCTTCTTTATTAAGCCGGCGCATTATTTTGTTAAAGAGGTCGGCCGGCGGTTCAATTTCAGTATGTTTTTTAGCCATATAATAATTACTACGAAAGAAAAATAGGTTTTGGCTCTTTGTGTTTCTACAAGTATTTTAAGAAAGGATTAAGGTGGCGCTATCATTAATAAAAGAGGGGCTAATCGCTCCTCTTTTATTAATTTAAAATTTTATTTAATCGTTTGGCAATAACTTTTGCAAGCCAAATATTCCTCTTCGGTAACGGCTTTTTATGGTATTAACCGATTCGCCTAATAAATTAGCAATCTCTTCAAAAGTCATTTCTTCTTTTATTCGCAAAGATATTACTTCTTGATATTTTACTGATAGCTTTTTTATAGCTGAAAATAGTTGATTGGACGTATCTTTGCGTTCATAAATATCTAATGGCAAAGGCGCTTTATCGCGCAAAGTTTCTATAAGCATATTGTCTCCCTCTTCATTATTAAAATGTGAAAAAGGAATAGTTTTCTTTTTGCGAGTAAAATCTATGGCCGTATTTTTAGCAATTTCAAAAATCCATGGCTTAAATTTTCTTTTTTGGTCAAATTTATGGATATTTTTCCAAAATTTAACAAAGACTTCTTGGGTAATATCTTCTGCATCAGCTGAATTGTTAACATAGCTATACGCCAAACTATAAACCGGCTTCATATAGCGGGCAACTAAAATTTCTAAAGCTTGCTTTTCGCCTTGCAAATATCTTATTACTAATTGTTCATCGGTTAAATGCTGCATTTTATATTATTCAAGTATATTCCTTATTGTTGGACTATGCAAATTTATTATCAACCCTCAAAATCAATATTTATTAATACATTCCACCCATTCCGCCCATTCCATCGGCCGCGGCATTGTGGCTATTGCAAGTGCATTTTTCTTCTGGTTTTTCTACTACAACGCATTCGGTTGTCAAAAGCATAGCTGCTGCAGAAACAGCATTTTGCACACAGGAGCGCACCACTTTAGCTGGGTCAATAATGCCTGCTTCTACCATACTCTTCTCATATTTATCAGTTTGAGCATTGTATCCATAAGCGCCTGATTCTTTTTTAACTTCATTCGCAATGACGGAACCATCTTTACCGGCATTTTCCGCAATCTTTCTTATTGGCGATTCAATGGCTCGGCTTAAAATATCAATGGCTACTTTTTCTTCACCTTCTAACTTTAAATTTTCTAAAGCTTTTTGACAACGTAATAAGGCAACACCGCCTCCCGGCACAATCCCTTCTTCAATCGCCGCTCGAGTAGCTGCTAACGCATCTTCTACTTTATGTTTTCTTGCTTTTTGTTCTACTTCGGTCGCCGCGCCAACCTTAATAACTGCTACTCCGCCAGCTAATTTTGCTAAACGCTCTTGTAGCTTTTCTTTATCAAAATCAGAATCAGTTCCTTCAATTTGTTTTCTAATTTGAGCAATTCTTTTTTCAATATCCTCTTTTTTGCCCTTGCCTTCCACAATAATGGTTTTGTCTTTTGTTGCTACAATGCTGCGCGCTCGGCCTAAAGCATCTAGCTCTAAATCTTCTAATTTTAAGCCCAAATCTTCAGCAATATATTGCCCTCCTGTGACTGTAGCAATATCTTGTAAAATTTCTTTTTTATTGTCGCCATATCCCGGCGCTTTAACTGCTACCACATTAAAAGTGCCTCTTAATTTATTTACAATTAAAGTAGTAAGTGCATCTCCGGAAACATCCTCGGCTATAATTAAAATTTCTTTTTCGCCGGTTTGAATTATTTTTTCCAAAATCGGCAAAATTTCCTGAATAGAAGTAATTTTTTTATCCGTAATTAAAATATAGGGGTCAGATAATTTTGCTTCCATTTTTTCAACATCAGAAACCATATAGGCGGAAACATAACCTTGTTCAAATTGCAAACCTTTAACAATTTCCCTATCCATGCCTAAACTTTTTGATTCTTCAATGGTTACTACTCCGTCTTTACCAACCTCAATAATTGTTTTAGCAATTAATTTGCCGAGTTCTTCGTCTTCGGCTGAGATGGTCGCCACTCTGGCATAATCTTCTTCGGTAGAAATAGGCTGAGCCATTTTTTTAATTTCTTCTACTATCACAGCCGCGCCTTTTTCTAAGCCACGCCTTAATGCTAAGGGATTGGCGCCTGCCGTCACATTTTTTAAGCCTTCTTTAATTAAAGCTTGGGCCAATAAGGTAGCCGTAGTTGTTCCGTCGCCAGCCACATCATTAGCTTTTTCAGCTACTTCTTTTACAATTTGCGCGCCAATATTTTCAACTTTGTCTTCTAATTCAATTTCTTTGGCAATCGTGACTCCGTCGTTAGTAATAGTAGGAGTCCCATAACTTTCTTCCAAAACTACATTGCGGCCTTTTGGTCCTAATGTTACCGTAACGGCATCTGCCAATTTATCAACGCCGGCTTTTAATTTTGCCCGCGCTTCTTCTGAATAAAAAATTTGTTTTGCCATAAGTTTTATTTAGTTTATTAGATTTTATTTTTTATTTATTCAAATATATTTATTAATATATTTTATATTTTTGTTTTTAATTTATTCAATAATTGCCAAAATATCGCTTTGGCTAGCAATTAGATATTCTTTATTGTCAATTTTTATCTCTTGAGGTCCATATTTGGTAAATAAAACTTTATCGCCGACTTTTACTTCCATTGGAATTATTTTGCCCGAGGCGGTTACTTTGCCTGAACCAACGGCTATAACAGTCCCCTGTTCTTGCCTTTCCTTATCGCTTGTTTGAGGAAGCAAAATTCCTCCTTTGGTTTTTTCTTCAGCCTTCATCGGCTCTATAAGAATGTGGTCTGAAATTGGTTTAATGTTCATATTTTTTTATTAAATTATTTTTATTATTTTTTATTATTATTTTTTATTATTTATTTTATATTTTTTATTTAATTTTAGCTTTTAATAATTTTAGCACTTTGGCTATTGAATTGATAATATATTACTCTATTGAAAAATTTTTGTCAAATTTTTATTGATATTTTTATTAATAACTATTGAAAATCCCCATTTCTATAATAACAAACCAAAAAACGAATAAGTTTCGCGCTTTACTAATTCGGCAAAAATGAATTAGTAAAAACATTAAGGCAAAAAACAATGTTTGGGGGCAAAGCCCCCAAACATTAAACATTTCTATCTATGTCTATAAATATATCTCTGCTTAAAACCTTAACCCTTTAGCGCTTTTATTATCTCCCCTCAAGCCAGGTCGGTAAAGGTATTGGGACGCCTGTTGTCTCTCCTTCTCCAGAGCACTCAGAACCAGCAATTCTTAACCCCGGCTTAAATGAACCGGCTGAAAAATTATATAAGAAGAGAGGATTAGGAGAATTAGAATTGGTTGAATTCTGATAAGTTCCAATCTC
>CALMWW010000104.1 GCA_937870835.1 uncultured bacterium | reverse complement strand
TAAATAGTGATGTAATCTTTGGCAATATCTTCCTGAATTTCTATATTATCCAGGTTAGTATAAACATAGCCGTAATTCAAAATTTCGTTTCCGTAATGGCCTTTATCCGGCTCTGGCATTCGCATAATTCTGCCGACTGTTTGGATTGAAAAAATGGGGCTGTGCCACTGCCTAAACAAAACTAAAATCTGCGCTCGCGGGCAGTCCCAACCCAAAGCGATTGCTTGCTTGAAAAGCAAAACTTCAACCTCGCTGTCCTGCCTCTCAACATTTTCTTTATTAACATGCTCTCCTGAAAGCCAAATGGCCAGTTTATTATTGCCTTTTTCTGTTGAAATTTTGTATTTATTCTTCAAAATACTTTCCACTCTTTCCCTTATTCTGTCTTCCAAACTTGTTTTCCTATCCGGCAATTGAATTAAAACCAAAGGATTAACATTAACCCCTTCTTTTTGAAATTCCTTTACCAATTCCTGTCTCTTTTTCATCGCCGCATCTATAACCAATTCTTCACTACCACCGCTTAATTTTTGCGTCTGGATTTTTCCTTGAGTTAAAAAATTATCAAAGTCATCGTTTAAGATAACTGCCTTTTTAATCATTCCTTCCTTTTTGACATCGTCTAATTGAACAAATACTTTTTCATCTTCATCAGTAATAGTTGCTGGTGTTGCCGTAACCTCAATTGTTAATTTTGGGCCAATCATCTGAATTAACCCATGTGAAATTTCGGTGGTGGCATGATGATGTGCTTCGTCAATGATCAAAATTATTTCCCTGCCATCTTCTTTTGTTCTCTCCAAAACCTTTGACAAGTTAAAATCCTGCTCGTTGTCGCGAATATAAACATTATCTGCCCTATTTATACTTTCCCAATTGAAAAACAAAATTTCATTTTCGCTTATTTTTCTATCGTCCAAATCCTCAAAATAGGAACACTTTAACGCTCGGCTCGTTTCAAAATAATTTTCTAACTTTTCTCGGCTTTGTATGTGTAGTTGCCTTGGAGCCGTCCAAATAAAACCTAATGATTGCCTAACTTCTCTATCATCAACCAACTGCTTCAAAAATTCCGCCATCATTATTGTTTTTCCTGAACCGGTCGGCGACTTGAAAACCAATTTTTTACTACCTGAATAACCCAAAAGTCTTTTAGCTTTGGTTAATAACTCATCTATTGCGTTTTCTTGGTAAATTTTTAATTGCATAGTTAGTTCCCTAAAAACTTATTTACATTTCCCAAACAATCTTTAATTTCCTTATTTAAGCTATTTTTATCTAGTTCATCAATCTTTTTAAGCATTTCGTACAATTTTTCACTTCCAATAAGATTTTCAAATGAAGTTGTGAAAGAAAAAACTTTGTCTTTAAGGGATAATTCTTCAATTAAATTATTTTTTCCATTTCCATCTTGGTCATATACAATAAAAAAATCTATGCCGTAGGCTAAACAAATAGTCTGATAAAAATGTATATTGTCCTTGCCTACGCAGTACCTTATCGTCAGTTTTGAAAAATCAAAGTCTGACTTATTCGCTAGTGCCGCTAAGCCATATTTATCGTTTGGCCCCTCAACCAATAAGCATTTTTCACAAAACAAAATTTCGTTGTCTTCTCTGCGAAAAATAGTTTTATCTTGGCAAAGAATTTTTATATCGTCCAAGTGTTCTCTTAATTCTTTCTCAAGATTTATACATTCGCCATATTTCTTTTTCAGCAATCCGGCATCTGGATAAATACCATTTTCGGTTAATCTCTTAATTGTTTTCCAATTTCCCAAATCTATAAAAATATCAGAGTGGGTAGAAAAAACATGTTGAAATTTCGATAATTTAATTTCGTTAAACAATTTGTATTGTAACT
>CALMWW010000103.1 GCA_937870835.1 uncultured bacterium | reverse complement strand
ACACTGCATTCGCATTGCAGAGACGCGAGTTCGATTCTCGCTAAGTCCACCAAATTGAATTAGCCGCCTCGCTCGGGGCTTCGCCCCTCGCTTCGGCAGGCAGTTTTGCGAGAAAATCAAAGGGCTTTTTGAAATCAATTTCCAGCCGTCCCGCCGCAAGGCGGCGGTTCGAGCCGATTTTTTTGAGAAAATTTTTCATCTCCGAAAAATTTTCTTGCAAAGCGAGATTTTTGGCTTGGTTGGCTTCCAAAATCCAGTTTCTTGAGAGTTCGAGCCAACGATTACCTTTTCGCTCAAAATCCGACAATTTTTCCTCTTTTATTTTCTTTTCCGCCATTAAGGCGTTTTTTGTTTCTTGAAATTCCGCCAATTCCAACGCTTCAGCTAAATATGCGTCGGTTAGCCGTTCCAGTTTCGCTTTAATGGCGGAAATTTCTTTTTTGAGATTTTGAGCGAAAAGGTCTGATGTTTGGCGGTTTTCATTTTCCCATATTTTCAATTTATCCAAATATCTTTCCCGCCAAACATCGGGCAAAGAAACTTTTTGACAATTCTCTTTTACCTGCTCTGCTAAAATTTCCTCCCGCAAAAAGCGGTGTTGAGAACATTTTTGAATTTTGCTTTTTCGGGTGCAAAAGTAATAAACATATTCTCTGCCGCTCTTTTTGATTTTCCTGTCCGCCGTTACGCAATAACCGCACTCGCCGCACCTCGCAAAATTCAAAAATAAAAATTCCTTTTTCTCTTTCCGCTTTTTGCGGGGCTTGCCGTTGTCTTTCAACGCTTGCTGGATTTTGTCAAAAAGTTTCTTTGTAATCATTGGCTTATGGCTTCCTTGATGAATTTCGCCGCGATAGCGAAAATGTCCGTAGTAGAAAGGATTTGTCAAAATATGCTGAATTGTTGAAAGGTGAAGCGGTCTTCCTTCTTTGCCAACCAAGCCAAGAGAAAACATTTTGCTTTGAATGGCGGTGAGTGTGTAATTTCCGGTGGCAAAAGCCCGCAAAACTTCTTTCACTTTGTTAAAAGTTTTTTTGTCGGGTTCAATAGTTCGCAATCTCGGCTCGTTGAAATATCCGAGCGGGGCTTTTGCCGATAATTCGCCGCGGCGTATCTTTTGCCGTATTCCGCGCAAAATGTTTTCTCGTAAATTGTCGGTGTAATATTTCGCTTGTCCAAAAGCGACGCTCAACATAAATTTTCCTTGCGGTGTCGCTTCAAACCAGAATGTTGGGAATTTTAGCGATCTTATTTTTCCAGTATCTACAAGGTAAATTACTCGTCCGCCGTCAACGCTGTTTCTCGCTAATCTGTCGGGGTTCCACGCTAAAATTCCCTCGGCGTTTCCTTTTTCAATTTCCAAAAGCATTTGATTAAATATTTCCCGGCCCGGCTCTTTTGCTGTTTTGCTTTCGGTAAATTCTCGGACGATAAAAAGCCCGTTTTGCTTGGCAAACTCTCTTAATTCGGCGAGCTGGGCTTCTATGCTCAAAACCTGCCTTTCCTCGTCCTCTGACGACTTTCTGCAATAGATGAAATATTTAATCATAGTTTTTTAACTCCTTAATTGTAATTGAAAAAGGAAACGCCACACCGACAATTTAATAAAATCTCGCTTTGCCTTTCACCTTTGGCGAAAGAAAAAAATCGGCTCATTGCCCTTCGGGCAATACAAATTTCATTTGTGAACCGCCGCCTTGCGGCGGGACGGCTGGAAATTGATTTCAAAAAGCCCTTTGATTTTCTCGCAAAACTGCCTGCCGAAGCGAGGGGCGAAGCCCCGAGCGAGGCGGCTAATTCAATTTGGTGGTGTTTGCTGGACGAAATCCGAACCCACTTTGAGCAAAATCCAGAGGATTTTGCGGATTGATTCCCGCCCAGCGTTTCCGCCCGCCTGACGGCGGAAACGCTCCCACCCCAACCGCGCCTTCGGCGCGGAAAGCGCAAGCGGGCAAAAATTCCTTCCCCCAGACCCCCTTCCTTTTTGCCCGCTTGTTTGCGGGCTTCGCCCGATTTTTTGGCGGACGGGCTATTATTAAATTCAATAATCGCCCTTGCCCCACCGCACCCGTGCGCGGGCGACAATAAGGAACTCCCTTGATTTATTTTTACCTCGTTCATTTATTTCTTAAAGAATTCTAAGTATTTCCTTATTCCTCCCTTGCTTTTCTGATGCATTACCTCTTGCAATTTTGGCAGTAATTCCTTCATCGCTCTTTCGCCGGCCAAAATTTTATCTTGTCCGTTGACAAATTGATACCAAGAGGTTTTTCCAGTATCTATATCAACGACTATATCGGCACTCGCCACATTAGAATGTGCTAAATGATGGCGCAAAATGTTTAAAGAATCATTTGCAATATCATACCAACCGGGGCTCCAGTTTTCATCAAAATAATGCTTATCCAAATTAACAGCAACAACAATATCGGCTCCCATATTTCTGGCTATTTCCACCGGGACTGGCGCTGATAACCCGCCATCAGCTAATATTCTGCCATCCATTTCAACAGGTTTAAAAATCAGGGGGATGGAAATGCTCGCCCTGATAGCTGTTGCTATTTTTCCTTTATTTAAAACTATCACTTCTCCCGTTTTTAAGTCAGTAGCTACCGCCACAAAAGGAATTTTGCATGTTTCGAAATTTTTTCCGTTAACATATTTTTCAATAAATACTCTTGCTTTTTCTCCGCCAATCAACCCCTTTTTCAAACTTGGCTCAAACAAAGTGGAAAATACCACGCGCCGATCAGTACTTAAAGCGATTTCTTCTATTTCTTTTACGCTTAAACCTGAGGCATACAATCCTCCAACCATGGCACCGATGCTTGAACCAGCGATAAAATCAATTGGTATATTGTTTTCCTCGAGAGCTTTTATAACGCCAATGTGCGCCAGACCTCTGGCGCCGCCGCTTCCCAATGCTAAGCCTATTTTTGGTCTTTTTGTTGTCGACATGAAATTATTTTCCACCAGATATTTTCATTTTCAAATTCGAAGTGAGGCTAAAAACGTTATCCTTCGTAAATGAAATAAACCGTCCGGCAGTTTTACTTACTTCATCGCCAATATATTTTATACTCGTATACTGCGACGGATAACCCACCAACTCCATAAAACCTACCCCGGCGATTTTCTCACGGCCGAAGTTGCCGTCTATCGCAAGAGGGCCTTCCCAATAATTTATCGACCCAAACAGCATTTCTTGATTATCGATTTTGGCAGTTAAATTAAGTTCGATATTTTTTTCTGGTATCTTGATCTTCCAATCCAACGGATAAACCGCTTTGCTTTTTGGGCTAGTCCAACGTCTGTCTAAGGCAATTATTTCTATGTTTTTAAAATGATCGGAACTGCCGTCCGCATATGAGATATCAGCCCAGTAAGTTTTAACTTTGCCGTCATCATAAACATAGCAGACTATCTCGGTATTATTGTCGAGCTGAGCAGAGAACCAATCCCACCTGTCTTTTGAATATTCTGTATCAGCCCACTGGTGATCCATCCATGATTTTCCGGTAACATCCACCCATTTCCCTTTAATCTTTATTCGGCCATCGGTTTTTAAATTCGTTAGCGAATAATAATAAGTGGTTTTGGAATGAAGGTCTAAGTAGCCGTTTCCACCCTCAAGCACCGGCTCTTTGGTTGAAGCCAACATTAAATCTATATCCTCGTTTTTGAGATGATATTTTGACTCACCCACTTTTTCGATGACGCAATTAACATAGCTATTTTTAATTTCTGGATTAAGATAATTTATATACAATAATGGCTTGGAAAAACTATCATCGGAAACTATTGAATAAGGAGTGATTCTGTGATAAAATTTCTTGTTTGCCAAGTCAGTTATAAGTGAATGGGAAAAATATGATATCTTAAGGGGT
>CALMWW010000102.1 GCA_937870835.1 uncultured bacterium | reverse complement strand
TTAAACCAAGGACGGTCATCGGGAACATAATATTCTGCTTTGGCCATATTGTTTTGATATATTAATTTATTATTATTTATTAATACTAAACAAAAGAGCTCCCTTGGGAGTTCTTTGCTAACTTCTTTTTGAATTTTGATTTTCTAAAGATTGTTTGTTTTTGAGTTTTAACATATTAAATAATTGCTATTCTTAAAATACCGTAATTAAAAACAATAGTATTTAATATTATAATATTTATTTACAAATCTTTGCAAGTTCTTCTTTAACAACTTGACGGTCATCCCATGCCTCTTTTCTGCCGTTTTCCCAACAAATCCATGGTTCGCAACCTTTACCAGTAATTACTACAGTATCCCCTTTCCCCGCTAAGCTCAAAGCTTTATGAATAGCTTCTCTCCGGTCAAAAATTTTAATAAGTTTATTTTTATCTTTTACTCCCGCGCTTACAGCTTCAATAATTTCTTTTGGGTTTTCATCGTAAGGGTCTTCGTTGGTTACAATAACAATATCTCCATATTGAGAAGCTATTCCACCTAAAATAGGCCTTTTCCATTTATCTCTTCCTCCTCCGCAAGAACCTAATACACAAATAAGTCTCCCCTTCTCTGGTTTAACAAATTGATAAACTTTTTCTAAAGCTTCGGGCACAAATGCATAATCAACAAAAACCTGAAAAGGTGAATCTATAACTTTTTCCATTCTGCCCGGCACTTGTTCGACCTCACTAATCGCCTCGCTGCAAACTGATAAATCAATTTTTTCAGATTGAGCTATGGCAATTGCCGCTAAAGCGTTATAAATATTAAAACTGCATAAAATTTTTAAATTAAAAGGATTATTATCAACTTCAAAATACGAACCATTGTAATCTGAAAAAGCATTTTTAGCCACAATATCAGCGGTTTTGTTTTCTATGGCATAAGTAATTATTCTTTTAGCGCTAAAACTTAAAAAATAATCAGCGTATTTATCATCAATATTAATAATGTGAGTTCCAGGAACAGCTGCAAAAAATTTTCCTTTCGCTTGTTTATAATTTTCAAAACTTCCGTGCGCTTCAATATGCTCTGGATTCAAATTAGTAATAACCGCAGTTTGAAAATTAATAAACTTATGCCGATTTTGCGCCACTCCTTCAGAGGTAGTCTCAATAAAAGCAAAGTCGCATTTGGCTTTTACCGCTTCGCTTAAAAATTTATTTAAAATATGCCTTCCCGGCATAGTCATTTTTAACTTGTTTTCTCTTTCCTCTTCTCTAATCTTAAAAGCGATAGAAGTGAGAGCGGCTGTTTTATATCCAGCTTTTTCAAAAATTTTACAAGCAATATTTATGGTGGTTGATTTGCCGTTTGTGCCAGTAACGCCAATTACTTTTATTTTTTTAGATGGAAAACCATACCACAAAGCTGAACAAAAAGCCCAACCTAAATGATAAAAGTTAATAAATCTTTTAGAAAATAATTTACGAATGTAGTTTTTGATCGTCATTTAGCTAAATATTTTAATGCTTCTCTTAAGCGGTCTTCTAAATTTTTAATATCTGGCGAAACATTTTGAAGCGCTTGGATAATCTCCGAACGATTAAAGCCAAGCTCGCTTAAGGCCTTAATGGCTTCATCGTCTAATGAGGTTTTGTTTTTCTTAATTTCTTCTATTTTACCGGTAAGTTCTAATAATATTTTTTGTAATTTTTTTGCACCTACTCCTTTTACCTCTGGGGGCATTTCTCCGCTTTCTAAAGCTTGTTTTAATTTTTCAATTGAACCTAAGCTCGCTAATTGCAAAGCTGTTTTAGCTCCCACGCCCGACACGGCTTTTAGGGTTTTAAATAACTCCATTTCTGCCTCAGTTAAACAACCATACAATTCCATAGTCTTCTCGCCCACCAATAAATAAGTATAAAGATGGACCTCATCGCCTAAGTTAATTTGGTCTAAATTAAGATTAGCTAAAAAAACTTCAAAACCAAACCCGCCTCGTTCTAAAATAATTTTTTTGTCGTCCTTGTGTATAATTTTTCCAGCTAAATAACTAAGCATTGTTTTTATTATATATAAAAACAGAAAAATTGCCAATTTTATAGCCAAAAGCGTCGCAGCAATATGATAATTTCATAGTTGAGCAATTTAGAAATTTCATACCTGACTAAATTCTGTCATAATCTTCTTAAGAAAGGTCTCTATAAGAATAATTAAAATCTTAAGAAACATGTTTAGGGTCAGACCCCTAAACATTTTGAAAAAGGCAAAAATAATGTTTGGGTCTTTATGCCTCTTTATACCTGAGTGATGTTTAGGGGTCAGACCCCCCAATGCCCTTGGGGTCTGACCCCATAAACATCACACCTTGAAATACGAACCCATTAAAAAATATCACAACATTGAAATACCGAAAAAATACCGAGGGGGTCTGACCCCGTAAACATCACAACCTTAAAATACCGAACCCCGTAAACATCTATTGAAAAAATGGGGAGGGGTCAGGGCCCCAGGTACCGACGGGACCTGACCCCTCAAAAACAGGGTCAGACCCCTAAACATGGTATAGGGCAGGGGTGATGTTTGGGGGTCTGACCCCTAAACATACCCCTAAACATACTAAACATATCTTAACATATTTCCGTATTTTTTTGAAAAACCGCCATATGTGTGCGCACATTACCAGCGCACACTCTTGCTTATTTTCAAAAAGTATTATATATAATTATTATATGCCTATTACAAAATCAGCTAAAAAACAACTTCGTCAAAATCCAAAGAAAAAAGCCCAAAATGATGCCAAAAAAATGGAGATGAAAAAGCTTATGAAGCAAGCTTTAATTTTGGCGCAAGATAAAAAAACAGAAGAATTATCTAAATTGGTTCCTAATCTTTATAAAGCTATTGATAAGGCCTGTAAAACTGGGGTCATCAAAAAAAATACTGCCAGCCGAAAAAAATCATTAATTGGCAAAAAATTATCCGCTCTTACAAAATAAAAACTGCTTCTCAGCAGTTTTTGTTTTGTTTTTGTTTATATTTCTAAAATAAGCAAATCTAGGGCTGTTTCTGGTAAAATCTTTCCCACTTTAATATCAGCGTCTAAATCAATAATCTTCTGATAAAAATTTTTTAAGTCGTCTAAAGAAAAATTATTAGCTTGATAAATTGATTTTCTTAAAACATAAGGACTAATCCCTGTGTTTTGAAAATTACCATTTGCGGTTTTGGCAATAATGATATTTTTTATTTGCCAAGCTATCATAGAAAATAAATACGGCACCTCTGCCCCGCCCATTAAATGCTCTTTTAGTAAACGAATGGCTTTAGATTTATTTTTTTGAGTTAAGGCATCAATTGCTTCAAAGATATTTAATTCCAAATCTGGAATAATTAAAGTTTGTAAATCTGATTCGGATATTTCAGTCCTGCTTTCTGCTAAAACAAAATGAGCAAGCCTTTTAATTTCATTCTCTAATCTCCATAAATCATTGCCAATATAATTAACTAATTCATTAACAGCTCCGAGAGTAAATCTAACTTTATTTTTTTCAGCTTCCTTATTAATCCAATTCTTTAATTTAACGCCACTTAAATTTTCAAATAATTCTAATTTTGCGCCTTGGTCTTTCAAAAAATTTAGAAATTTATCTTTTGGATTTATCTCCCGTCCTTCATATAAAATTAAGACATTGTCACTTTTTATAAATTTGATTGTGTTTTTTGAAAATACTTCTTTTAGCTTAATGTTCTCAAAAAAATTATCCAAAATAATAAGTTTCTTTTCATTAAACATAGATAATCCAAACATTTCATTTTCTAAAACTTCCCAATTAATATCTTTTGCCTCAAACCGATTTAAGTTAATCCCGCTTGGATATTTTTTTTGATACTCTAAAATAAGCTCGTTTAAGCGCTCCCTTCCCCTATATGAATCTGGTCCATAAATTAAAATAATCATTTTTTGATTTGGCAAACTGGACAATAAAAAGTCCCTCGCCCACCTAAAGTAATTCGTTTAATTTTAGCGCCGCAAACAGGACAACACTCTCCTTCGCGGCCATAAACTTGAATAATTTTTTGGTAATTGCCTTTATTGCCCTGGATATCCCGATAATCAGAGATGCTGGCTCCTCGAGCGGCTATTCCTTTAACTAAAACATTCCGAATGGCCCCATATAATCTTTTCAGATCTTCTAAGGTTAAATGCTCAACTCGAGTTTCAGGATGAAGCCTTGCCTCAAATAATATTTCGCTTGCATAGATATTGCCAATCCCAGCTATAAAATTTTGGTCCATTAAAACTAATTTAAGACAGCCTCGTTTTTTTTGAAAAAGTTGGCAAAATTTATTAAAAGTAAAGTTGGGATCTAATGGCTCTGGACCTAAAGTTCTAAATTTTTTTGATGAAAAAAGCACATCTTTCTTCCAAAGCTCTAATTTGGCAAATCTTCTCAAATCTGAGAGGGCTAATTGTTCTTGGTTGTCTAAAGTAAAAATAATTCTTAAAAATTTATTAATTGGGTCGTCTTGCAGAGCTCCTTTTTGTAAAGGAACCCATTGATTATTTTTAAACTCCCATTTTCCGACTAGCAGGTGGCCAGTCATTTTTAAATGTATTAAAAGAACGCAATCTTTATTTAAAAAAAATAAAATATTTTTAGCGCGTCTTTGAACATCTAATATTGTTTTTCCAAGTATTTGTTTTTTAAAGTCACGAGTATTAGAAGGATGATGAATAATTGAAGGATCTTGAATCCAAAGGTCAATAAAAGTCCTTTGCAGGACTTTTTTCTTTAAATCAAGAGCAATTGTTTCTACTTCCGGCAGTTCCGGCATTTTATTTCTTTAATAATATGGCTTGTAATTTATTAACCACTTCTTGAGGGGTTAAATGAGCTTTAACTAAAAAATCTTGCGCTCCTAATTTTAATCCTTTTTCAATATCTTCGCTTTGCCCCAAATTAGAAAGAATAACAATCGGGATATTGGCAGTTGCAGGATCTTTCTTTGCCATTTCTAAAACTTCGTAACCATTAATACCGGGCAAAATTAAATCTAAAAGCACAACATCTGGCAATTCTGTCTTAATTTTTTCTAAACCCTCTTCCCCATCTACGGCTGAGATAACTTCATATTTTAGAACAGAAAGCTTACGAACCATCAATTCCCTTAAAAATTTGTCATCTTCAATTATTAATATTTTTTTTGGCATTTTAATTTTTAAAAAATTATTTTAGGAATAATTGTTTTTCTAATGTCATTACTTTTTCAACCACTTCGCTTGGATTAAACTCAGTTTTAATAATCCAATCTAAAACTCCTAATTGTTTAGCTTTTTCTAATTCCACTGGCTGGCCAGAATTGCTAATAATTATAACCGGAATTTTTCTTAATAATTCATCGGTCTGCATTTCTTCAAGAACTTGAAATCCGCTTTTTTTAGGCATAATCAAATCTAATAAAACTAAATCCGGCTTAAAAACTCGCATCGCGGAAAGGCCGATTTCTCCATCTTCAGCTGTTTCTATTATATAACTTTTTTCAATAAGTTTGCGCGCTAACATTTCACGCAATAACTCATCGTCTTCCACAATTAAAATTTTCATAATTGAACCTGCTTTTATTTTATAATTTTATTATGTTTTGGTCAAATTTTTTATCACCCTGTTTGTCCCCATTTGTTCATTGATATTTTTTGTCTAATTTAAGCCGTTTTATTTTTATCTTTTGGCATAATCGGCAAAGTAAAATAAAAAGTAGTCCCCTGTCCTTCTTGAGATTCAAACCAAATTTTTCCTTTATGAGCATCAATAATATTTTTAGCTGTGTAAAGCCCCAAGCCAGAACCATCTGTTTCTAGCCGCATTACATTGCTCCCTCTGAAAAATTTAGTAAAAATACGATTTTGTTGGTCTTGAGGAATTCCTACTCCACTGTCTTTGATTTTAAAAAGAATATTGTTTTTCTCTTGACCTAAACTAATTTGAATTGTCCCTTCTTCTGGAGTATATTTAATGGCATTTTCTAAAAGATTCTGAATAACTAATCCAACTTTTTCTTGATCGGCCAATATTTGAGGAAGAACGCGTTTTGGTTTTTTATAATCTAATTTAATTTTTTTAATTTTTAATAAATCTTCAGCATTTTGAATAGCTGTTTCGGTTAATAATTCTAAATGGGTCGGAGCAGGCTTATATAAAAATCGCCCTTCTTCAATTCTTGTCACATTTAATAAATCATTAATTAAAGAAATCATTCTTTCGTTGCTTTCATAAGTTTTTTCTAATAATTCTTGCTGCTCAGGAGTTAATTTGCCAACATCTCCATTCAAAAGCATACTAATAGTCCATTTAATGGCTGATAATGGCGTCCGCAACTGGTGAGCCGCAATAGAAACAAATTCAGTCTTCATAGATTCTATTAGTTTGTCTCGCGAAACATCGTAAATAATTATTAAGGTTTTCTTGTCTTGTTCGCTTATCTCCAAGGGCACTGCGCTTACTTCTAAAAATTTATTACCCCCCATTACAATTTCCCGTCGCAATCCATATTTAATTTTATCTTTTTTTCCGTTTTTAATAACTTTATAAAAAGGAATTAAATCTAAATCTGGTGAAGATATCTTAAAAATATTTTTTCCCATAAGCTCATCTTTTTTGCTTTTTAAAAAAGATTCAGCTAATGGATTGACTAATTCAATTTTATTATCCTTGTCTAAAACTATAATCCCATTAGGGATATTATTAATAATTGCTAGGGTTTGAGCTTTTTCACGAATCGCCTCCTGTCGCGCTGCTTCCGTGTCTTCTAATATATTCATAAAAGCTAACCGAATTTTTCTAAACTCTTCGTCTTTCCATTTTGCTTCTTTAATTGTCTCGTCTGCCCCGATTAAGGGTTTTGTTTCAAAAATTGTTTTTTGTTTATCGTTTTCCATAAATATCTTTACTTTAATTTACCACAATTTAAGATTTTGACCAATTTTTGTCTCTAATTCTTTTATTTGTTCTATTTGTTTTTTGCTTTTCTTGAGTTTGTTCTTTTTATTAATTTTATTGTTAAATGTAAGGGGTTTAATATCTTCATCTCCGGGTAATTTTTTGCTTAAACTTATAAAACCCATTTTAAGTAAATACTCGCGCGCTTTTTCTTTATTAAAACCTTGCCAAAAGCAATCTTCTAATTTTATTGGAAGCTCTGCGTCTTTTTTTATTTGCGACAAAGCATAACTTAAATAAGCTTCTTGTTTTTGAGTCAATAATTTTTCTTTTATTGTTTGCTTTATCTTTGAATTTTCCTTCTCTGCCTCTTCATAAATATGGCCTAAATCACCATATTCCTTAATTAATTCTAAAGCTGTTTTTTCTCCAATGCCTTTGACTCCGGGAATATTGTCTGAAGCATCTCCTTTTAGGGACTTAAGTATAACTATTTGGCTCGGCGAAATACCTGAAAATCTTTTTTTAATTTCACTTTCGTCATAAAGTTGTCCTTCTTTTACGCCTTTAACTAAAAAATAAACAACTGTATTGGCGCTAACTAATTGTAAATTATCCAAGTCGCCAGAAATAATAATATTTTTAATTTGTGATGAATGATTGTTTTCTGAAAATTCAACTAATGTGCCAATGATATCATCTCCCTCATATCCGCTTTTTTCAAATACCGGAATATTAAATAGGCCTAAAATTTCTTTAGTAATGGGAATTTGCGCATAAAATTCATCGGGGGCTTTAATTCTCTTAGCCTTATATTCAGTAAAGGCTTGTTTTCTAAAAGTTGGTTCAGGCCTATCAAAACAAGCCGCTATATAGCGCGGCTGAAAATCCTTAATTACCTTAAAAAGCATTAATAAAAAACCATAAACTGCATTAATGACTTGCCCGTCTTTATTGGTTAAAGGAGGCAAGGCATGAAAAGCCCGATGCAAAATAGAATTAGAATCTAAAATTAAAAAATTTTCTGGTTTGTCTTTTAATTCCATAATTATTTCTTATAATTTTTTATATTTATTTCTCGCTTATTCTCGTCTAAAATTTTCAAGACAATGTCGGTTCTTTCTTTCGGTAAAAATTGTTCAATTTTTTCAGGCCATTCAATAGCTACAATATTCTGAGGATTATTAATTATTTCTTCAAAATCAAGTTTAAGAATTTCTTCTGGCTCTTCTATCCGATAGCAATCTAAATGGTAAAAATTATTAAATTTTTGATTTCTTAAAGGAAAACGCGACATAATTATAAAGGTGGGGCTCTGAATTTTTTCTTTAATATTCAGTCCCTTTCCAAAACCTTGCAAAAAACAGGTTTTTCCAGCCCCTAACTCTCCTCTCAAACAATAAACTCGCGCCTTAGAATTAGGTTTTGCCTCTTTGGCTAACTTTTCACCAAAACATTTTGTCTGTTCAGGCGATAGACTAATTTGTTTCATAATTTGCGCTGCCTTTAACTCTCGTTATTTTAATCTAAATTATTAACTTTAATTTTATTTATTTTGATTAGTTTTTATTATACAAAAAATTAGTAAAAAAATAAATGCCACGGCTTAAATCATCTAACATCTAAAATCCCATGTTTGGGGGTCAGACCCCTAAACATTTTGGGAAGGTCTGAAAAAAATGGGGAGGGGTCAGGGCCCCAGATACCCTCGGGACCTGACCCCTTAGAAACAGGACCTGCCCCTAGACATCAAAACCCTAAAGATGATCTCAATTGTCTTGCCATTCTTAAAAATATGCCTTGTCATTCTTAAAAATATGCCTTGTTATTCTTAAAAATATACGCTCTTATAAAATTGACTTTTGCCTTAAAATAAAGTAGGTTGAAGAAAAATATGGAGATTAATTCTAATATAGAAAAAATAAAAAATATTCTAAAAAACAGCAAAAATATAGCTTTATTTTTAGAAGACAATCCCCCTCCTGATGTTATCGGCGCATCTTTGGCAATGTTTTTTGCGTTAAAAAAATTTAATAAAAATGTATTGTTAGCTAACCCAACCCCCCTTCCTGTTTTGAATGTCTTGATCAAAAAAATGACTAAAGAAAAATTAGTGCTTATTTTTGAAGATGATGCCTCTGAAATTTTCTATGAGAAAAATAGCGGCCAAACAAAAATTTATCTTACCCCAAAAAATAATCCTATCCGTCCAAATAGTTTTTCTTGTCAAATTTCTAAAGTCAAAGAAGATCAATTAACGAATGAATCTGCTCCTTTTGATTTATTAATTAGCTTAGACATTAATAAATATGAAATAATAGAAAATAAACTAACCGAACAAATAGATTGCCTTTCTCAATGTGATATTTTAAATATAAGCAATGATGCCAATAATCAAAATTATGGAGACATTAATTTTATCTTGCCTAACCGCAGTTTATCGGAAATTATAGCCCAGCTTATTTATAAATTAGGAAATGAATTTATGAATAAAAAAACCGCAGATGCTTTGATTTATGGGCTCTTTAATTGTGAAGATGGTTCCCCGTCTAATTCTATCTTAGAGACATTCCTTTGGTTGTTAAAAAACAATGGGCGGTTTGATTTGCTGATCAACGAAAATGAGCCCCAAAAAGAATCCCAATTAAAAATTTTAGAGCATGCTCTGCTTAATCTTGACCAAGAATTGTTTGAAAAAACAAAAATTGGATTATCTTCTGTTGAAGAAAAATTTTTCTTAGCTACGAGCAATCACCCAAAAGATTTATTGTATACAATAGAAAAAGCTAAAAATTTTTTCTTGTTTCCTGCTTTTATTCTGCTTTGGAATTCTTCTAAAGAAACCAATGGCGTCTTTTGGAGTAATGACGCCTCGCTTGTTTCAATAATTCAAAATAATTTTCCGGGACAATATAAAGATACAGGCGGTCTTTTTGTAATTAGAAATAGCGATATAAATCAAGCTAAAGAAAAAATTAAAGCGCTTCTTCCTTAAATTCAATTTTTAATTTATAATAATATAAAGATGGAACAAATTACTGACAAAATAAAAATAGAAGAAGAATTTTTAAAGAATCGTATCCGGGATTATAAAAATATCCCTAATTTTAAGGTCGCGATTGAAAGCGCAATGGGTGGCGATACAACTTTGCTTACTAAAACTGTAATGGCTGGCTCTATTCTTTTAGGTTCGTCTGATTTACATTTAGAAGCCACAGAAATAGGCAGTTTATTAAGAATAAGAGTAGATGGTCTGCTTCAACAGGTTTGTAATTTTGGAAAATCTCAGCACAAGGCTTTTTTGGGAAGAATTAAGCTTTTGGCTGGATTAAAATTAAATGTTGAAAAAAAACCGCAAGACGGCCGATTCACAGTGATTATGCCAAGCGATGAAAATGATGAGCAAGAAATTGAAATTAGGGTTTCTACTCTTCCTTCTGAATATGGAGAAAGCATAGTAATGAGAATCTTAAATCCAAAAAGCCTAATTAGTTTAGAGGATTTAGGATTAAGAAAAGACCTTTATGAAATTTTTAATGAACAAGCTCAAAAACCTAATGGAATGATTTTAGTAACCGGGCCCACTGGTTCTGGTAAAACAACCACGCTTTATGCTTTTCTTAAAAAAATTCGCAATCCAGAAATAAAAATTATTACTATTGAAGATCCGATTGAATATCGCTTAGAAGGCATTACCCAAACCCAAGTTGACCCAACTAAAGGTTATGATTTTGCTTCAGGATTAAGATCAATTGTAAGGCAAGACCCAGATGCTATTTTGGTTGGAGAAATTAGAGATTTGGAAACCGCTTCAATTGCTTTGCAGGCCGCCCTAACCGGACATTTAGTATTATCCACTTTACACACTAATGATTCTACGGGCGCTATTCCCCGCTTACAGGCCTTAGGAGAACAGCCGGCCAACATCGCGCCAGCTATTAATATGGTAATTGCCCAACGGTTAGTAAGAAAACTTTGCCCAAAATGTATGACCACAAAAACAATTCCTTTAGAAATGTATAATCTTATCCAAGCTGAACTATCTAATTTACCCAAAAACATTGATGCGCCAGGTCTTACTCCTGAAACTCAAATCGGCATCCCCAAGGGTTGTGAATTTTGCAATTTTACTGGCTACAAAGGCAGAATTGGAATTTTTGAGGCTTTTTTGATTGATGACGAAATGGAAGAATTTATTTTAACTTCTCCTCCTTCTTTTGCTATAAAAGACTTAGCTATTAAAAAAGGATTGGTTACTATGAAACAAGATGGACTAATTAAAATTTTACAAAGAATAACTACTTTAGAGGAAGTAATTAAAGTGACTGGTTAACAATAAAAACCCGGCTTATTTTTTTACTTTCTTATATGTCAAATATAAAAAAGAAAAATAAACCGGGTGATTAGTCAAACATTATTCAAACAATAATTACTGAACTGGGGGTCAACTTTAGCATTCGGGCTGAAAGCGTTAGGATTTATCCGAGGAATAATCTCGCTGAAAGCCAAATTATCCATATTCTAAAATAAATCCCTCCCCCCAGTTCAATAATTATTGTATTCTAAAAATAACACACTTCAAAATGTTTGTCAAGAGCAATATCCCCAATTCCAATAGCCAAGAAGATGCCTTAGATTTAACATTAAGACCTAAAAAATGGGATAGTTATGTTGGCCAAGAAAGGATAAAAAACAATCTTAAAGTTATAATTGAAGCCGCTAAACAAAGAAGTGAATCGCCTGACCATTTGTTGTTTTACGGTCCAGCTGGTTTAGGCAAAACTACTTTGGCTCACATTGTCGCCCAAGAATTTGGCGCGAATCTTAAAGTCACCTCGGGACCAATCATTGAAAAATCCGGAGATTTGGTCGCTCTTTTAACTAATCTTAATCCGGGAGATTTTCTTTTTATTGATGAATGCCATCGCTTAAATAGATTTGTAGAAGAATATTTATATTCAGCTATGGAGGACTTTCAGCTTTCTTTAATGCTGGGAAGGGGTCCAATGGCTAAAACTATTAATATCACTATTCCTCCTTTTACTTTAATTGGCGCCACAACTCGATTAGATTTAATTTCCGCGCCTCTGCGCAGCCGCTTTGGCGCTATTCTACAATTAAATTTTTATGAACTTGAAGAAATTGAAAAAATTATAGAAAGGTCGGCGCAAATATTAAACGCGCCAATTGAGCCAGCAGCCATTAAAATAATTGCAGAACGGTCCCGATTTACTCCCCGAACTGCTAATAAGCTCTTAAAAAGGGTACGGGATTTTGCACAAATTGAAAAATCAGCAATAATTACTAAAGAAGTAGCAGAAAAAGCTTTAAATTTTTTAGAAATTGACAATTTAGGATTAGAGCCAAGCGACAAAAAGATATTAGAAATAATTATTACCCGATTTAATGGCGGCCCAGTGGGGTTGCAAGCTCTTGCCGCTGCTTCTTCGGAAGAAAAAAATACAATTTTAGAAATTTACGAACCTTATTTAACTCAATTGGGGCTCATAAAAAGAACTCCCCAAGGTCGAGTCGCTACACCATTGGCTTATAAACACTTAAATATTAAATGTCCCAATCGTCCAAAATCTTTATTTTAATTTTATTTTTGTTTACCCCTATTTTAACTTATGCGGAAGGCCCACTTATTGTTTTTAATGAAATTTGCTGGATGGGAGACAAAACCAAAACATCTAATGAATGGATTGAATTGTATAATAATCAACCTTTTGACATTTCTCTTTCGGGGTGGGTCTTAAAAATTGACGATACGGCAGTAGAACTAAAAGGGACTATTCCTGCTCGCGGTTTCTATTTAATTTCCCGGGATAAAACTAAACCCGCAGATTTATATTTTAATAAGGCCTTGCGCAATACCGGCAATCAATTAATTTTATTGGATGCTCAAAAAAATATAATTGACCAAATGGATTGGACAAAAGGCTGGCCGGCTGGCGACAATAAAACCAAACAAACAATGGAACGCATCAATTCTCAATCATCAAGCGCGCTAAAAGAAAATTGGCAAACCAGCGCTTTTGAAAATGGAACTCCAAAATATAAAAACTCAGATAAGCACCCCATCAACCAATCTGAAAAAAATAATGATAATAGCAATGTTAATGTAGCGGAAAATATCGCAACAGCGAATGGAAAAAATACAGAAAGCTTGGGTTTAAATTCAAATAGTCAATCCGGGTCATCAAAAAATTTTTCTTTTTCAACTAAATCATTATTAACTGGCTTAGTTATTGCGTTATTGTCTGGTCTTTTAATTGTATTATTAAAAAAATCTATAAAACAAACTTAATAAGGAAAAACTGTTCGCCGAAAACCAGATGATTAATTGCTTGAACTTTTAATACTTTTAGTATATTGTAAGCTTAATAAAAAATTAAAAATAAAACTATGAGCGGACATTCTCATTGGAGCACAATTAAATTTAAGAAAGGCGCCGAAGACGCTAAACGAAGTAAAATTTTTTCTAAATTAAGCAAAGAAATATCTATCGCAGCCCGCGAAGGCGGTTCTGATATTGCTTTTAATCCTAAATTGCGTTCCGTGGTTGAAAAAGCGCGCAACTCTAATATGCCGGCCGACAGCATTGAAAAAGCAATTAAAAAAGGCGCAGGAGAGTTAGAAGGTTTTAATTTAGAAGAATTTATATTAGAAGCATACGGGCCTAATGGGGTGGCAATAATTATTGAAGGAATTACTGACAATAAAAATAGAAGTTTGGGGGAAATAAAAACAATCTTAAATAAATATAATGGCAAAATGGTGGAAGGAGGCGGTATAAAATGGATGTTTGAAAAAAGAGGAGTTATCACTATTGCCCAAAACGATATTAAGCGAAGCAAAGATGATATGGAATTATTAATTATTGAAGCTGGTGCAGAAAACTTTTTCTGGGAAGAAGAGGGATTGGTTATTTATACTAAACCTGAAGAATTGGAAAAAGTAAAAAAATTTATTGAGGAAAATCACTTAAAAATAGAATCTGCTAATTTAGAATGGGTAGCAAAAGAAACAATTAATGTTGATGAAGATACCCGCGAAAAAAATCAAAAACTTTACGAAGCTTTAGATGATAATGACGATATCCAAAATATTTATTGGAATATTTAAAGTCGTCTGTTTCTCATTTTTATGATAATTTTAGGCATTGACCCCGGCACAGCCACAACTGGAATTGGGTTAATTGAATATAAAAAATCTAATCGCCAACAATTAGATTGTCTTTATTATGGCATTATTGCTACTCCGGCCAACGTCCCTTTAGAAAATAGGCTGGAAATGCTTTATAATGATTTAACTAAAATTATTAAAAAATATAAACCAACAATTTTGGCTGTAGAAAGCCTTTATTTTTTTAAGAACGCCAAAACAGTGATGGCAGTAAGTCAAGCCAAGGGAATTGCGCTTTTGCTCGCTGCTCAAAAAAATTTGCCTATTTTTGAATTTACGCCCTTGCAGGCTAAAATTGCGGTAACTGGTTATGGCCGCGCTTCTAAACAACAAGTTCAAAAAATGATAAAAAATTTATTAAGCTTAGAGAAGCTCCCTAAGCCAGATGACGCAGCCGATGCTTTGGCTTTGGCTATTTGCTGCGCCGCTGCTCAAAATTTCAAAAATAAATTTTTTTAACGTAAATCTAAAGACCAAATATCATTGCGCCAGCGATAATGAGAATCCATTCCTGCTAAAATCCAAATTTTGTTTTGAAAAACTGCTGAGCCAAAATCCTCTCTTCCCTCCCAAGGGACAGCTTCATTGAATTTTTCCCAATTTTTTCCATCAGTTGAAGTCCAAACATCGTTTTGGTCGTTTGTGTTTTGAGGATCAGGAAGACGGCCAATTAACCAAAGTTTATCCGAAGCAGTTAAAAGACTATGCCCTTGCCGGGGCAGCCAAACAGCATTTGAAGTAATTAATTCCCAATGAAGACCATCTGAAGAAACCCATTCGTCATTAAAAACATTGTCTTTCAAATCCATTCCGCCTGTTAAAAATATTTTTCCATTAAAAACTGCCATGCTGTGGTCCCATCGGGGTGACCACAAAGCTTCTCCTTCTCTGGTCCAATTAATCCCGTCTGAGCTTGACCAGATATCATTGAAGGTTTTATTTTTTTTATAATTAACTCCGCCAAAAACCCAAAGCTTATCATTAAAAACTAAAACTTGCTGACCTTCTCGCGGTTCCCATAATCCATTTTTTTGTTTTTCCCAATGAATTCCATCTAAAGAAGACCAAATAGAGTTTTTAGCTCCTTCTTTTGGACTAAATCCATTTAAGGCCAATAATTTATTATTAAATTTAATAATAGAAACTGAACGGCTTGGTTCCCAAGGCGCTTCTCCTTCTCTGGTCCAATTAATCCCGTCTGAGCTTGACCAGATATCATTGAAATAATCAGCTTGGTTGTAATTTACATAAAAATCTATATTGCTAATTTTTTTGCCCTGAAAAACATAACGGCACCAATCAGCTATTTTATCCAAAGGTTGTTTTTTATAAATTGCGTTATTGGCGTTTAACCCGCCAATAAGCCATAATTTATCTTGAAAAACAAAAACGCTTTGAGAATCCCTGGGACTAAAAGCTGGGTTGGCTGCTGCTAATTGAAAGCCCGGCTGTTCGATTGTTTCAAAAGTTAAAGGCGGAGGCGTAATTTTTTGTTTTTGGGGAATAAATAAAAATAATGTTAATCCAATTAACATTAAAATAATTATAAAAAATATTATCTTGAATTTTTGCTTCATTTTTTATTTTAAGATATCTCTCTAAAATTTTTCTTGCCTGCCTGCACAACAATGCCTTTTTTAATTTTAACTATTTCTTGCCAGTCTGTTTTTATTTCTGCTCGGTTTCCAAAAATAAACTTAACGCCCCCCTGCTCTACCAACCTTCTGGCTTCGCTTTTAGATTTAACTAATTGTAATTTTATTAATAAATCTAAGATATTAAGTTTTGTTTCATTAATAATTATTTTTTGAATTTCAGATGGCAGCTCTTTTTTTTCAGCCACTTTTTCAAATTCTGCTTCAGCTTTTAAAGCAATTTCTTCGGAATAAAATTGGCTTACAATTGCTCTTGCTAAAATTTTCTTTATTTCTTTGGGGTTAACTTTTTTATCATTAAGCGCTTTTTCATATTTCTTAACTTGCTCTATTGGCACTCTAGTACAACATTCAAAATAATTTATAATTAAGTTGTCTTTTAAGGACATAATTTTGTCAAACATTAAATTTGGTTCATCTGAGATATTAATAACATTTCCCCAACTCGTAGACATTTTTCGTCCATCTAATCCATAAATCATTTTTAAAGTCATAATATCTTGAGGTTCCATTCCAAAAAATTTTTGCACTTCTCGTCCAATTTTTAAATTAAAAAGCTGGTCAAATCCTCCAATTTCAATATCGGCATTAACAGCAACCGAGTCATACCCTTGCAAAATAGGATAAAACATTTCATGCAACCCAATGGGTTTGCCCGCCTCCCATCTTTCCTTAAAATTGCGGCGTTGAATCATTTGCTGAGCAGTAAAGTTCATTGATAAAGACAAGAGTGTGCGTAATTTCAGAACTGAAAGCCATTGTTCATTATAACAAACTTGGACCTTATTTATGTCTAAAATTTTACCAATTTGGATTAAATAAGTTTCTAAGTTTTTTTTGATTTCGTCTTCAGTCAAGGGCCGGCGCAAAGAATCCTTATCAGAAGCATCTCCGATTTGAGCTGTAAAATTACCAATAATTAAAATAATTTTATGACCCAGCTCTTGAAAATCTTTCAATTTTAAAAGCGCGGTTGCTCGGCCTAAATGAATTTTAGGACCAGTCGGGTCAATTCCAAATTTAATATTAAGTTTTTTACCTGAAAGCAACGCCTTTTCAAGGTGTTTTTTATCAATAATATCCTCTGTTCCTCTCTCTAATATTTCTTTTATTTTTTCAGGATTGGTATCAATTTTCATATTGATAACCTTAATATTATTTAGATTGATTGTTTTTATAATACCTTTCTATATTGGAGAGGTCAAGGTTGTATATCAAATCTAAAATCCAATGTTTGGGGGTCAGACCCCTAAACATTTTGAAAAAGACAAAAATAATGTTTGGATCTTTATACCTCTTTATGTCTGGGTGATGTTTAGGGGTCAGACCCCCAATGCCCT
>CALMWW010000101.1 GCA_937870835.1 uncultured bacterium | reverse complement strand
CAAAATTGCCAGCAAGCTCTAAGAGTGATAAACTAATTAATAAACATATAATTAATTGAAATATATATGAGAATATTAGCTATTGAAACTAGTTGCGATGATACCTGTTTAAGCATCTTAGAAAAAAGGGGGCGCCAGATTAAATTACTTTCACAAACCATTTCCTCTCAAGAAAAACTTCATGCTCGTTATGGCGGAGTTTTTCCCTCGCTTGCTAAACGTGAACATCAAAACAGAATTATTCCTCTTTTGGAACGAACTTTAGATAAGGCTAATCTTCTAAAACCAACTAAAAAAATAAATCCCGAAAAAATGGAAGCTACAGAAAAAATTCTTATTAGAAATCCAGAATTATTTGCGCACTTAAAATTATTTTTAGAAAAATTTGAAAAACCAAATATTAATCAGCTCGCTGTCACAATCGGTCCGGGACTAGAGCCTTGTTTATGGGTGGGTGTTAATTTAGCCAAAGCTTTATCTTTTAATTGGAACTTGCCTATTTATGGAGTTAATCATTTAGAGGGGCATCTTTTATCCGCTTGGTTAGAAGAAAAAACTCCACCCCTTTTGCCAGCGATTGGCTTAATCGTTTCCGGGGGAAATACTCAATTAATTTTAATGAAAGATATTGGTAAATATAAAATAATTGGAGAAACCCGCGATGATGCTGCCGGTGAATGTTTTGATAAAACGGCCCGACTTTTAGGTCTTCCTTATCCGGGCGGACGAGAAATATCAAAACAAGCTAAAAATTTTAAGGTTCCTGTTTATAATATTCATCTCCCTCGGCCAATGCTATATGAAAAAAATTATGACTTTAGTTTTTCGGGATTAAAAACTGCTGTTCTTTATGATTATAAAAAAAGAAAAGAAAGCGAAAGAACTTCTCCAGAATACATAACTGAAATGAGTAAAGAAATTCAAAATGCTATTATAGAGGTTTTGCTTAAAAAAACTATTAAAGCCGTCCAACAATACAAAGCCAAATCAATAATTTTAGGAGGAGGAGTGTCAGCAAATGAAATTTTACGTTCTGAAATAAAAAAAGCTTGCCAAAGTTTGAAAATAAAATGTTTTTTACCTAAAAATGAACATACGGTTGATAATGCCAGCATGATTGCTTTAGCTGCTGCCATCTCTCCAAAACCAAAAATTTATTTATGGAAAAAAATAAAACCAAATCCTAATTTTAGGCTCTAAAATGATAAATAGTTTAAATACAATGTTTCTTTACTTTCTCTTGGCTATTTTACCCGGTTTAATTTGGTTGCTTTTCTTTTTAAAAAGAGATAATTTACCCGAACCAAAATTAAAGGTCTTGCAAATATTTTATTTAGGAATGTTTGCCGTTATCCCGGTTGCTGTGGTTGAGTATTTTGGATTAAAATGGTTTAATCAATATCTTCCTTTTATTCCTTTGGTTCCCTACTTTCTTGTTAAAAATATTGTTATTATTGGAGCTTTAGAAGAAACATTTAAATATTTGATTATAAAATTTTTTGTCCTAAAAGATTCTTGTTTAGACGAACCAGTTGATTTACCATTATATATGATTATTGCCGCTTTAGGGTTTGCTACAGCGGAAAACATTCTTCTTTTCAGCGGCTACCCTTTTCAAATGATTACTGAACCATTTGAATTAGCAATTGTAAGATTTTTAGGAGCCACTTTATTACATGCTTTAGCTTCTGGAATTATCGGCATTTTCTTGGCTTTGGCTTTTTATTGGCTGCGCCAAAAATGGTTTTTTATTTTCTCGGGCCTTGCTTTAAGTTTTACAATCCATGGAATGTTTGATTTTTTTCTTGAGTCGTCTATAATACAATTAGCAATTAATAATTATTCTATTATTTATCCTATTCTTTTATTAATTGTTTTTTATATCTTTCTAACCGTCGCTATTAGAAAAATTAGAAAATTAAAAGGGGTCTGCCTCATAAAATAATCGCCTTCGTTTTAAATTAATTAAAACAAAGGCTTAAATATATATGGCTTTATTTAAACAAAATACTGCATCTAAAAATAAAGAAAAAAAATCAGAAATAAAAATTGAAGAAACTAATTTGTCTGAAACTGCCAAAAAATGGAATGCTTCGGAGGGACAATTGGTGGTAGATGTTTATGAAACTGATAAAGATTTAGTAATCCAATCCGCAATTGCTGGCATTAAAAATGAAGACATTGATATTTCTTTAGAAAACGACATTATTGTAATAAAAGGAAACCGCGAAAATCCATTAGATGACAAATCTGAAAAAAATTACTTTACCCGCGAATGTTACTTTGGCCAATTTTATAGGGAAATTATTGTTCCGCGCGAAATTGATACTTCCCGTATTGATGCTTCTATTAAAAACGGCATCTTAATAATCAAAATGCCAAAAATTGAACGAGCTAAAAATAAAAAAATCGGTTTGGAAGAAGACGATTAAATAAACAAAACTTAATTTTAATTTAAAAAGGTAATTAGATATTACCTTTTTTGCTGAAAACGAGCTAAAAATTCTATTCCCCGACCATATTCTATATTTATAGGGATATTCATCTCGCAAAGCGGACAATTGTCTGCCATCCAGCTTTCAAAAGGCAAATTTATTAAAGCTTTACAATCTAAAGAATCTAGTTCTAATAAAGAAGTTTGCTTATTGCTCCGACTGCAAATTACTGAAACCCCCACTATGGTTGTGTAATGAGCTTTGGCTATCTTAATAATTCTATTAATTGTGCTGCCAGTAGTAAGAACATCGTCTACAATCAGCACTCTTTTATTTTGAAGCAACTGACTATAGCCGCGGCTTAAAATATAATCTGGCGGATTACAAATTTTTTCCGCGTATAAAGCCAAAACTTCATACTTCAACAAATAAGATAGACTGGAGGCAGTCCATTGCGAAAGAGCTATCCCGCCCAAAGCGGGCGCCAAAACTACTTCTGGAAATTTTTTATAAAAATTCAAAGCCATTTTGCGACATAGGGCCGCGACCTTATATGGATGCGAATAAATTGCATCTTTGCTCACATAAAATTCACTATGCCTGCCTGAAGCAAGAACAAAATGTCCTTGCTTAATAGCGTCTACGCTTTCTAAAATCCTCTGAGCTTCATTTACCTCTGTCATTAGGAATTCTCTCCTTGCTTCCCTATTAAAGGGAACTTTTTTTAAAGTTATCAAAAAGCGCAATGGTTTAACCACTGCGTCAGCAGTTAAACCAATTGGCTTAACTAATTCTAAACTATCTTAAATAAACCAAAAAGTCAAATCTAATAAATTTTTTGTTTTTTCTTGCGAAAACTCTTTTTTTTAGTTAAGATAAAATATAAGCCGAGATGGCGGAATTGGCAGACGCGTATGCCTTAGGAGCATATGCCGCAAGGCGTGGGAGTTCAACTCTCCCTCTCGGCACT
>CALMWW010000100.1 GCA_937870835.1 uncultured bacterium | reverse complement strand
ATTAAAACAAATCTAATGTTTAAAAATTAGATACTTCTTTGATGTTTAGGGGTCAGACCCCCAAACATTAATTTAAAATTCAACTTCCTTAAAATAATCTTTTTATAAATTTAAAAATAAAAAACCAAGTTCATTTTGGCTTTTATTTTTTTATTTTAAAATATAAAACTATCCATTCCCTACCATTATGGTCTGGATATTAATCATCTTTTTATATGGATTACAAACCCTTAAAAGTTGATTATGTTTTCCTTCAGCAATAACTCTTCCTTTTTCTAAAACAATAATTTTGTCCGCATCTTTAATAGTAGAAAGCCGATGCGCAATAATAATAGTTGTCCGACCTTGCGCGGCTGCATCAATTGATTCACGAATTAAAGCCTCATTTTCAACATCTAGACTGGAGGTGGCTTCATCAAAAATTAAAATCGCCGGATCCTTTACAAGAGCCCGAGCAATACCCACTCGTTGCCTTTCTCCTCCCGATAATTTAACTCCTCTTTCTCCAATAATTGTATCTAGTCCATTTTCTAAATCTTTCAAAAATGTATCCACTCGCGCCATTTTTATAGCCTTCATTAATTTTTCTTCGCTTACCTCTCCTTTTGCTCCAAAAAGAATATTATAACGCAAGGTATTATCAAATAAAACCACATCTTGCGGCACTATTCCTAATTGGGATAAATAATTTTCTAAAGATAATTGTTTTAAGTCATAGCCGTCAATCAAAATTCTTCCTTTGTCGGGGTCATAGGCTCTTATTAATAATTGAACCAAAGAAGATTTTCCGGCGCCAGAATGCCCAACAATTGCCACTTTTTGACCAGCTTCAATAACTATATTAATATTTTTTAATGTCTGCCCTTCTTTTTTAAAATAATTTTTATTAAAATGCCTCGTAATTTCACTTGGCTCATCTCGAGCAGGATACTTAAAATAAACATTTTGATATTCTATTTTCCCTTGAATATCTGGAATAATTATGGGATTTTCAACCTCCTTAATATCTGGTTCTAATTCTAATAACGCTACATAATTTTTAATTGCAGCATATAATTCTGTTAAATGCCTTTGCAGCCAGCCAAGCATTGAAATGCGGTCAAAAGCATTAGAAGACCATGATAAAAATATAACCAAAAAACCGGGAGTATAAACTTTTTGATAAACCAAGTAAACCCCCGCTATTAATACTGCTATACGAGTAATATCAGAAATAGCACTGCGAAGCTGAAAAAACTTAATAAACCTTAACCAAATATTTTTAGCTTTTTGATTAACATTTTCTAAATTACTATTATAATCTTCAATAACTTCTCTTTCTTTAGCATTAATTTTTACCAAACTCGCATTACGAATATATTCTGATTGTTTTTTATCAGAACTTACCCATAACTCTTGTAGATTTAATATCTCTTGATTAAAAATTTTTCCGCTATAAATAGAAATAAAAATATAAATTCCTAAACCAATGATGATAATAGCACCTAAAATAGGGGCAATAATTGTTAAAGCTGTAACTGTAACAATAATCTGCAAAAGCATCGGAAAAATTTGATAAATCAAAGTGGAAGCCATCTCTGTTAAAGCCGATTGCCCTCGGTCAATTATGCTTTTTTTAACACCAGAGTTTTGATTCTCATGCTGGCCAATAGAAAGAGCTAGAAGCTTATCTAGTGTTTTTTGAGCAACAACCCGCTTTACATCAAAATCAAATTTTTTAATTTCAAGCTTATCTTCGTTATAATGAATTACAATATCGTTTAATAAAAATATAAACAAGGATAGCAGACACAAACCTATAACTTCTTTAAGGGGTCGCCCTTGGGTAATACCATCAATAATTTTTCCATAAATATATGGACTTATCAAAGCAATGGCTTGTTGAACTAATAAAAAGAAAAAAATGACGGCCATTACCCCCCAAAACGGCTTATAAATTTCTTTTAGCTTAGCCACTATCTCCCCAAAAGTAATTTCTTGTTTTTTATTATCCTGTTTTTTATTTTTTTCCTTTTGAAACATAAAAATGTTTTTTATTCTAACACGATTATATAATAGTTTCAATTTTTATTTTTTCTGCTAATATAAATTTATGTTAATACAAATTTTAGGATTTGCCATTATAACTTTTATCTCTACTTTTTTAGGAGGAATTTTAGCTCTTAAATTAAAAGATAAATTACATTTAATAATGGGTTTTGCAGCAGGCGTAATTTTAGGCGTGGTTTGTTTTGATATTTTTCCAGAAATTATTACCCAAATTAATCAATATGGTTTTAATTCTCGCCAAATTATGATAGCTCTGGTGGCTGGATTTTTAATTTTTCATATTTTAGAAAAAACTATTTTAATCCACCACAACCACGAAGAAGAATACGCTCAACATAAACACCCGCAAGTAGGCATCCTTTCAGCTTTGGCATTAGCCGGCCATAGCTTTATGGATGGAGTAGGTATTGGTTTAGGTTTTCAAGTCAGCCAAAGTATAGGAATTTTAGTAGCCATTGCAGTAATTTCCCATGATTTTACTGACGGAATGAATACAGTCTCCCTAATGCTTTCTCATAAAAATACTGAAAAGAAAACTATTGCCTTTTTATTATTAGATGCGGTCGCTCCTTTTCTTGGAGCTATCACAACTTTATTTTTTACGCTTTCACCTTGGGCTTTAACAATCTACCTTGCCGGATTTGCTGGATTTTTACTTTATATCGGCGCAAGTGATATTTTACCTGAAGCGCATAGCCAAAATAGCTCGCCTAAACTTATCGGACTGACAATTTTAGGAGCACTTCTTGTTTTTTTAATTAGTTATTTAGCTTAAATTTATTTTTATCACAAACTATTGTTTTTGTTTAAGAACTGCCTTCAAATTAATTTCTTGATTATTTCGCCAAACTAATAAGCTAATCTCTTGTCCAACTAAACATTGGCTAAGCGCGTCGGATAAGGTATGTTCTTCGCCAATCTTTTCTCCATTAATTTCCAAAATAATATCATATTCTTTAATGCCCGCTAAATCAGCGCTTGAACCTTTAGCTACGGCTGGCTCTCCAAACATTTCCCGTACCACCAAGGCTCCATAATTTACTGGCAATTTATTTGCTTTGCTAATTACCTCATTTAATAAAATATACTTTACTCCTAAATACGGCCTTTTAATCTTTCCATGCTTTTTAACTTCTTTTAAGTCCTCTTTGATAGAATTAATAGGCAAAGCAAAACCAATGTTTTCCGCGCCCATAATCATAGCTGTATTAATACCAATCACTTGACCATCTAAATTAACTAAAGGACCTCCTGAATTGCCCGGATTGATAGCCGCATCGGTTTGAATTAAGCCGCGCAAATTAGTAATTTTAGAATCATATCCATTAGAAGCTTTGACCCGTCGGCTTAAACCTGAAATAATACCAGCAGAAAGAGTATCTTCAAACTCCCCTAAAGGATTACCAACCGCCACAACTGATTCTCCCAACTCTACTGCATCAGAATTGCCTAATTTTAAGAAAGAAAAATGATGACCCTCTATTTTTAAAATAGCCATATCAATTAAAGGATCTCTCGCTAAAACTTGCGCTCCGTATTTGTGGTCTGGGTCAACAATAACTGTATAATCCGCTTCGCCATCTTCCACTACATGGTTACAGGTTAGAATATAGCCGTCTTCACTTACAATAAAACCAGAACCACCGCCAATTTTTGTTTTTTCTAATCCTTTCATTTTTTTGGGTAAGGCTATTTTTTCTCCTCTTACGGGCATAAAATAAAATTCCTCTATTTTGGGCAAGTCGCGCGAAGCAATTATGGTTATTACAGCTGGACAAACTTTTTTTGCTATTTTAACAATTGGAGATTTTTCTTTAAGCATATTTTTATTATTAAATAAATTAATATAAATATATTATATCCTATTTGAGAAAATAAGAAAACAAAAAGTGTCCCCGGCAGGAGTTGAACCTGCGACCTTTGCCTTAGGAGTGCACTGCTCTATCCTCTGAGCTACGGGGACGCAAACTAAATAATCTATTTTAATAAAAAGATACTTGTTTATATGTTATTGTAATGTTAACATTTTAAAAAAAAATTACAACAAGAAGCTTGCCAATTATTGTTATTTATATTAAAATTCCAATTGTAATAAAAAGGGCCCGTAGCGCAGTTGGCAGCGCGCCTCTATGGCATAGAGGAGGTCAGGGGTTCAAATCCCCTCGGGTCCACTTAAATTAAAAATAGCAACTTAATTAATAACAACATTTAATTGGCTCTCTAAATAAGAGAGACGAAGGCGGAGGACTAACGTTGCTTATACTCAAGCAATTCTAACAATGTTGATTCTATCTCCTAAATATAAAAAATATCTAAAATTATATAAAACACCTCGCCAGAGGTGTTTTATTTTAAGAAATCTATAAATTTTTAAAATTTAAAATTAAAAAACTTATGTTAAAAACCTTTTGTTTTATTTAACAGCGTCTTTTAATCCTTTGCCGGGTTTAAACTTAGGCACATTCGTAGCTGGAATTTGAAGTTTTTCTCCAGTTTTGGGATTGCGTCCTTCTCGGGCAGCGCGGCGATTAACCTTAAAAGTACCAAAACCAGTCAAAACAACTTCTCCTCCTTTAGATAATGTTTTAGTAATTTCTTCAAGCACTGTATTAACTGCTTCAGCAGCATCTTTTTTGGCCATTGCTGTTTTTTGAACAATGGCTTCTATAATATCGTCTTTTGTCATTTTTTTGTATAACTTAGATTAGCTATTTTTTTGCTAAAATAAGCTGTTAGCAGATTGTCGACCTTTGCTGAGCAAACCAATATCTTGTCTCTCAGCTTTTTGTTTATTATTTTGCGAATTCAATCACTCGCATTTCTCTAATCACATTAACTTTAATTTCGCCCGGATATTTCAAATTTTGTTGTATTTTTTGAGCAATTTCACGCGCTAATCTATGCGCTGTTAAATCATCAATCTCTTTTGGCAATACAAACACTCTTAACTCCCGACCCCCTTGAATAGCATAAGCCTTCTCTACTCCATTAAACGATAAAGCAATCTCTTCTAAGTCTTCTAATCTTTTTAAGTAATTTTCAAGGTTATCTTTTCGCGCTCCGGGTCTTGCTCCAGAGATTTGATCAGCCGCTTGGACAATTCTTGCCTCTAAACTTTCATAAGGATATTCTTCATGATGTGATTTTACTGCTGAAATTACAGCTGGGTCAATCTCAAACTTTTCCAAAATTTTAGCTCCTATATCAGTATGAGACCCTTCTATTCGATAGTCAAGGGCTTTTCCAATGTCGTGCAACAAACCCGCTTTCTTGGCTAATGACTCATTTAAGCCCAATTCTGAAGCAATAGCAGAAGACAAAAAGGCTACTTCCATAGAATGATTCAAAACATTTTGTCCATAACTGGTTCGATATTGTAATCTTCCTAAAACTTGAACTAATTTTTCTGGTAAATCTAAAACTCCTGTTTCATAAACTGCTGCCTCACCAGCATCTCTAATCTTTTTATTAATTTCTTGTTCAGCTTTTTCAATTTCTTGCTCCACTCGCGCTGGCTGAATACGACCATCGCGTAATAATTTTTCTAAAGCAATTTTAGCAATTTCACGCCTAATTGGATTAAAACTGGAAATTAGCACTACTCCCGGCGTTTCATCAACAATTAGCTCTACTCCGGCTGTTTTTTCAAATGCTCTGATATTACGCCCTTCTTTCCCGATAATTCGTCCTTTGATTTCGTCTGAAGGAATTACAACCGAAGAAGTAGTAATTTCTTGTGATTGAGGCAAGGCATAACCCTGCACCGCAATACTAATAAGTTCTTTAGCTTTTTTCTCGTATTGTTCTACTCCTCTTTCTTCTAACTTTCGCACCCTCTCTAAAACATCTGCTTGATACTCTTTTTCAATTTTTTCTAAAAGTTCGCTTTTGGCTTGCTCTTTATTCATTCCTGCTATGTTCTCTAATTTCTGTATTGCCTCCTCTTTCAAAGATTCTAAATCGCTTTTCAACTCTTTTAATTTTTCTAATTTCTCAAGAACTTCTTTCTCTTTTCGGCTTAATTCTTTTTCACGAGCTTCCAGTTCTTCCTCTTTTTTGAAAATGCGGTTTTCAGCTTTAATAATAACTTTTTGCCTCTCTTCAATGTCTGTATAAGCCTTTTGCTCTAAATTTTCAGCCTTCTCTTTAGCTTTGGCTAAAAGTTCTTCAACTGTTTGCTTAGTTTGAGATATTTTTTTCTGCAACTCGGCTTCAATGGTTCCTGCTTTTTTTCGAGCAATGCTTTGGCGAATATAATAACCTACGACAGCGCCGAATAGCAGAGCAACTATCCCCACCACTATTATATATAAATCTTGCATAATATTAAATTGGAAAATTGGCAAAAATATACAAAAATAACAATGCTTTTAACATCGCTTAAACAATAAAGGCACAAAACATCATTAAAATTAAATTAAAATATGATATAATTGTTTTTTCTTTTTTCATATGTCTTTTC
>CALMWW010000099.1 GCA_937870835.1 uncultured bacterium | reverse complement strand
TTAAACCAAGGACGGTCATCGGGAACATAATATTCTGCTTTGGCCATATTGTTTTTATATATTAATTTATTATTATTTATTATTAAAAATTATATTATCTTATGCTTTTAAATTTTTCTAAAGGAATGGGTTTGTTAAAACAAGTAAAATCAGCCAAAGTAAGCCCGTATTTTTTACCCCATTCAATTGTTTCTTGCATATGATTTATATCAACCGAGCCAACATAATTTTCTCGTCTCTCTTCTAATGCTTGCATAATTGCTTCGGTCATACAAGCAAAACCAACATGGGGCGGAAGGCCAATATCCATTCCCGGATCAATATTATCCCATTTAACTCTTCCTCCATCAATACAAATAACATCGGGTCTTTCTGTTTCAATACTTGAAGGTACATCGGAAGGTTCGGCTACATCAATTACAATCGCTTTTTCTTTCAAAAAATCTGGTCTAATTAAAGCATCGGGGTGAGATGTGGCGGTAATAATAATATCAGCGTTAATAATTTTTACTAAATTTGTAGTGAGTTCATAATTATGTCCGACTAACGATGGCTTTAATCTTGAAAACTTTTCTTCTGCCTTTTCAACTAAAATTAAATTAACATTCTTTTGGTTAAAATATTTAGTGATAGCTTCGCCAATAACTCCGGCCGCGCCCACTATTGCCATTTTAATCTTTGATAAATCTAAGTTAGCTAATTCAGCAGCTTTTTCGGCGGCTTGAATTGAAATAGCGGCTGTATAAGTATTGCCAGTTGTAATATTTAATTTTACTTGAGGATTATCTGTAAGCCAAGTCCCGGCTGAAGTTAAAGGAGCGGTTAAAGCGCCAAGCATTAATAATTCTGCGCCTAATTTGTCTTGAGAATACAAAACAGCTTCTAAAATTTTAGCTCTGACTTTTTCTTTCGGTAAGGTCATCATTTGCTGGGGAGTAAGAGCAACCCCAACCATCCAACCCTCTGCCTTATCAAATACCTTAAAATGAGAAGCGACTTGAAAACTTTTTTTGTTTGGTAAATTAGCAACAAATCCTTCCATTAGGCTTATGGGTAAATATTTTCCCAAAGGAAAAAATGTTCTTAAATCATCTTTTTTCATAAGATGGGCTAAAATTACAAATTTCATAGTTTTATTTTATTATTTTTGTTTTTATAATAAACAAAAAGCTCCTGTCGGGAGCTTTTTAATAATCTCTTAATAAATTTGTATTTTCTGAAAGTTGATGCTTCT
>CALMWW010000098.1 GCA_937870835.1 uncultured bacterium | reverse complement strand
AATATTGAAGAGTATTATACTTTAAATCTTGATGTGGTGCCGAAGGAGGGACTTGAACCCTCAAGAGATTGCTCTCATAGCGTTCTGAACGCTACGCGTCTGCCAGTTCCGCCACTTCGGCTTAATAAATTTCTCCCTAATAATTAAAAACAAAGGACTTAAATATATTTTAGATACTTTGATTATAAATTTCTACAGCTTTTCTAAAAATTTTTTTATTAAAGGCTAAACGATGTTCTGCTTCTTCTATTTTAAGCCATTTCGCCTCTACAAAGCCTTCTTCTTTTTCGGGAACTAATTCCACCATTTTAGGACACAAAAAAACAAATAAATCAACTTTCTTAAATTGAATTCGTTTTTCTTTTGATTTTTGAAATCTATAGCGGCTTTGCCCCGCATAACCAAGCAATTTAAGATAAGATTTAATCCCCAATTCTTCTTTAATCTCTCGCAAGGCTGCTGCTTCTGGGGTTTCATCTTTCTGAATATGCCCCTTGGGAACAACAAATTGGCCATTTTTAGTTTTCAAAAGAGCTACATAAATTTCGCCTAAATGCGATTTATAAAAGACAAAACCTCCGGCGGCTTGATGGAGGATTTTGTCTTTAAGATAAATAATTTTATCTTGTTGCTTATTTCTCATAAACTTATTTTTTAGAAGCGCTTAATTTCTTTTTGGGTTCTAAGTTGGCTGTCAAAATAATAATTTCCTCGTTTTTATTTGCCTCAATCATTACCTTTGCCCCCTCCTTAACTTCTCCAGTGACTATTTTTAATGCTAAAGGATCTAAAATTAATTTTTGAATTACTCTCTTTAATGGTCGCGCCCCCAAATGAGGATCAAAACCCTTCTTAGCTAAAATTTGCTTAGCTTTTTCAGAAACCGCTATTTTGATATTTTTCTTTGTTAATCGTTTTTGAACTCTATTAATTTCCAAATCAACAATCTGCTTAATTTCTTCAGGTCCTAAATAATCAAAAATTATAATTTCGTCAATACGATTCAAAAACTCTGGCTTAAATTTTTCTTTTAGGGCAGCCTGGACTTTTTCTTGAATGCCAGCTTTTTGGCTTACCTTTCCAGAGTCAACAAAACCCAAAGGCGCTTCTTGAGCAAGAATATCAGAGCCAACATTAGATGTCATAATTAAAATTGTATTCTTAAACGAAGCTACTCGCCCCTTAGAATCAGTTAAACGTCCATCTTCTAAAACTTGTAATAAGATATTGAAAACTTCGGGATTAGCTTTTTCAATCTCGTCTAATAAAATAACGCTATAGGGACGGCGACGAACTTTATCAGTTAATTGCCCGCCCTCATCATAACCAACATAACCGGGAGGACTCCCAATCATTTTAGATACATCAAACTTTTCCATATATTCTGACATATCTAAACGAATAAGGGCGTTTTCGTCATTAAATAAAAATTCTGCTAAAGCTTTTGCGGTTTCGGTTTTGCCTACTCCGGTTGGACCTAAAAATAAGAAAGAACCCAACGGACGGCCTTCTTCAGATATGCCGGCGCGAGAACGTCTTATAGCATTGGAAACGGCTTTAATAGCTTCTTCTTGGTCAATAATTCTTTTTGCCAAAATCTTTTCCATATTCTCCAACTTAGCTACTTCTGATTCTAATAAGCGGGTTACTGGTATGCCTGTCCATCTAGAAACAACTTTCGCAATTTCCTCGGGACCTACTTCTTGTTTTAAAATCGGATTTTGTTTTTGTAACCGTTCTAATTTCTTTTCCTGTTTCCTTAATTTAGCAAATAAGTCCGGTAAAATTCCGTATTTTATTTCCGCTACCTTTTGCAAATCCCCATCTTTTAATAATCGCTCTAATTGATATTTCTGTTTTTCAATTTCGCCCTTTAACTCTTTAATATGCAACATTGCTTCTTTTTCGGTTTTCCAACGCGTCGCAAAAGCATTCGCCTTTTCATTTAATTCTGCTAATTCTCGGCTAATCACTTTTTCTCGTTTTTCATAACCACCTTTTTCTTTTGGATTATTAGCAATTTCTTTTTTAATTGCCTCTCGTTCAATTTCTAATCGTTGAATTTCTTTTCTTAGATTTTCTAATTCAATTGGATTAGATTCAATCTCCAAACGCAAAGCCGAGGCAGCCTCATCCATTAAATCTACGGCCTTGTCTGGCAAAAATCTGTCTGGAATATATCGGGCAGAAAGTTCAGCCGCCGCCACAATCGCCGAATCTTTAATTTTTAAACCATGATGCAATTCGTATTTTTCTTTTATACCTCGCAAAATTGAAATCGTATCTTCTACATTCGGTTCATTTACATAAATAGGTTGAAAACGGCGCTCTAAAGCAGGATCGCTTTCAATATATTTTTGATATTCTTTCAAAGTAGTCGCGCCAATAGCTCGTAATTCCCCCCGCGCCAAAGACGGCTTTAATAAATTAGAAGCATCAATCGCCCCTTCTGCGCCGCCCGCGCCAATTAAAGTGTGTAATTCGTCAATAAATAATAAATATTTTCCTTCCGCTTTCTTAATTTCTTTTAAAAGCGCTTTTACCCGGTCTTCAAATTCGCCGCGATAACGGGTTCCAGCAATTAAAGCCCCCAAATCTAAACTAATAACTTCTTTATCTTTTAAGCTTTCTGGCACCTCGCCTTTTACAATTCGCTGGGCTAAACCTTCCACAATAGCAGTCTTCCCCACGCCAGCCTCACCAATTAAAACTGGATTATTTTTTGTGCGGCGTGATAAGATTTGCATTAAGCGCCTTGTCTCGTCTTCTCGTCCTACAATGGGGTCCAACTTTCCTTGTCTCGCTAAATTGGTTAAATTACGGCAATAATTTTCAATAACTTTGTATCTTGCTTCTGGGTTAGGACTAGTAATTCGCTCGCCGCCTCTAATTTGATTAAATAATTTTAAAGCAGTGTTATAATCCAAACGCAAAGCCGAATGACCATCTTTGTCCATCATAATTTGATTTAAATAAACAACTCGTTCTAAAACATCTCGAGCTAAAGTATCTGAATTCAAAATTGCTAAAAATAAATGTTCTACTGAAACAAATTCATCAGTCATATTTATCGCTTCTTCCCGCGCGCAATCCAAAACCTTAGCCATGTCTTGAGTTAAATAAAATTGTCCAATTGCTTGAATATTTTGAATGGTTGGAATTTGACGAATAGCTGCCCGTGTCTTTTTTTCTAAATCTTCTATATTAACTCCTAAACGATTTAGCAAATTAAGCGCGATATTATCAGTATCAGTAATAATAGCCAGCAAAAGATGTAGGGCATCAATTTGTTGTTGTCCAAAATCTCGCGCTAAATTTTGAGCGCTCATAACCATCTTTTGAGCTTTGTTGGTAAAATTTATTCCTTCCATAATATTTTTAATTTATAATCTAATTTTATATTTAAATTATACATCAAAACTCTAAAAAAAGCAAACCCATAGTAAGAGTGCTAAAATATTATGAACAAATTTTTAAATTAAAAAATCTATAAAGGTTCTGCTGAAACCGCCCTAATTCCCCCGCTCGCCCCTCAGGTCAGATTCTGCTGAATCTGTCTTCGGGCTAGCCTCGGCTCGTCA
>CALMWW010000097.1 GCA_937870835.1 uncultured bacterium | reverse complement strand
TTTCGCTTTTTCTTTAAGCAAGCCAAAAAGATATTCTATGCCATTTTCAGTTTTTCTAATTGTAGCCATAATCTAATTCAATTCCAAAAATTTCCAATCCTTCAAATCGTTTGGATTGTATTCGTATTTTTCTTTATCGTTATATCGCCATTGTTTATCGACAGGTATAACAATTCCGCCAAAAAGTTTTTTCTTTTTCTGCTCTTTGATATATTTTGCCAAACCCTCTGCTCGTTCTTTCGCGCTTTCGGCTGTTTGGCCTTTTTTAGTATCCAAAAGCCAAACATCGCCGTTTTTCAACTGCACGACAAAATCAACATAAAACGCCGACTTCTTGCCGTATTTATCAATATAAGGAACGGCAAAATAATTAACTTCGCCTTGTCCATTTTTAAACCACCATTCAACTTTTTTAGCGTTATCAAGGTAATTTATAAAATCTATTTCAACCTTGCTATCTTCTTCATACCCTCCAAATAAAGCCGTTTGATTATTGCCTATGTATCTTGAATAATACGGCGTCATTATTGATTTTTTACAATCTCTCGCTTTATATTTGCTGTTATAACTAATAACTTTTGGAACATTCCAAACCAAATTTTCAATTTCTCTTTCTTCGTCTTTGGCGGCGACAGTTCTTTTGTATTCCTCGCGAGCCATTGCCAAGGCCTCGCTTACTTTTCCGATATTATCCGGATTCAAAATAACTTTATAAAAAGCAGTGTCATCATTTTCAAAACCCATTACTCGCGTAAAAAATTTATTGAGCGCGCTTTTTATACGATCCATTGAATCAAACGGCGCAAATTCGCCCGTGCTGGCTTTGCAAAACAAATCATAATACATCTGTATTTCCATATCGGGCGAGTGATAATTCATTAAGGAATGTTCAATCGTTCTCGCTTTATCAATGTTAATTATTTTGCCGTCAACAATTATTTCGTTTGAAATTTCTGTTTTCTTTGTATTTAATTTCTTTTTCAAATCTAATTTTTCGGCAATATCCATAAAAATTTTTGAAAACTCGCCAGACAACCTTGTTTTTTCGCGTTGTCTTTTGAAATGGATTGACGGCAAATCTAAATCTTTGTAGATTTTGTCATTTCGTTTCGCTTCTTGAATGGTGAAATATTCTTTGGCGATTTCGTCGCCGAGCTTAATTTCGCTTACGCCAATATTCGTAAAAACATAGGCCTTGTTAAGTTCGGGGTGATTTTCGTAATGATGAAATTCGGGCATACGCATAATGCGCCCGACAGTTTGGAGCAAAAATACTTTGCTTTTTGTTTCTCTGAAAATCACCAAAATTTGAGCGCGCGGACAATCCCAGCCAAGCGCGATTGCTTGTTTGAAAATCAAAACTTCAACTTCGTTTGTGCCTTTTTCAATATTTACCAAATTCGGCGTTTTATTGTCCGCCAGCCAAATCGCCATTCGGTCATTGTCTTCGGTTATGTCATATTTCCTTTTAAGTATTTTTTCAACATCGGTCAAAACATCTTTATCTAAATCGTTAATGCCTTTTTGCAAATTCGGCAACTGAATAAGCACAAGCGGGTTTATGTCGCTTCCTTCGGCCTTGTAGGCCTCTAAAAGCTCTTTCCGCCTCTCAATCGCCGCTTCAATCACCATTTCCCGACTGCTTTTGCCGTCCACTTTAAATTTTTGAAATTCAGGGTTAATGGCGACTTCTTTTTTGATCATTCCTTCTGCAACAACTTTTTCAAAATAGACTTTAATATGGCCGTCTGGGTCGCGGAAAACAGGCGTAGCAGAAACTTCCAGTGTTATTTTGGCGGAAATATCCGCGCGCACTCTTGTTGCATTCGGCCCTAAATTTGTATGGTGGCTTTCATCAACAATCAAAATAATTTCTCGTCCTGCTTGTTTCGTGTTTTCCACGATATTGGAAAGATTTTTGCCCTTTTCGTTGTCGCGGATATAAATGCGGTCTTTGTTATAAATTTTTTCCCAGTTCAAAAACAAAATTTCATTCTTTCCGATAATGTTATTTTGTAAATCTTCAAAATATGAATAACGGAAAACATTTTCAAAATTCTTTTCCAGCGATTTTTTACTTTGGTCGTGCAAATCTCGGACGGAAATCCAAATGAAAGAAAACTGTTTGCCGTCCTCGCGGTCAAGCGGATTGACGAGCCGTTTCAAAAATTCGCCAACCATTATTGTTTTTCCGGAACCAGTCGGGGCTTCAAAAATGCAAAGTTTGCTTCCGTCCAATTCCAAAAGCTCGTTGACCTTGTTTTTCAACTCCTCAACTTTTTCGTCTTGATATTGTTTTAATTGCAAATTCATTAACATAACTATTTTTTGAAAATTTCCAAATAAATCCGCAGAATGACTGCCGGAATTGGCTTTAAAACATATTTGTTTTTAAGCCCTTTAAATTCTTTTTCGGGCGTGGCTTCAGTGTAAGAAAAGCAATACACCACAAAATTGCCTTTGTGTTTTTCAGCTTCCTTTTTGAAATCCGCTATCGCGTCAAGTTCAAAAATAACGCCTAAAAACTTTTTGCCTTTTTGATAAATTCTATAATCCAGTCCGCCGTCAGCGGCCAGATCAAAAATGTCTTCTTTAATACAAATCATCTCGGCGGACTTATTCACTAAATCTCGTTTGTTTTTATCTGTTGAGTCCGAACCGACAAAATCGGTTTTAAAATATTTTAAGTTCCCGGGCATGCCAGCAACATCATCTCCGTCAAAATTTTTATAGCCACTTATAACCCTTTCCAATCTTGGATAACAAACATCCGTACAGATTTTATTTTCATCATTTGTGCAAAGAATAAAATGCCTATTACCATTATCTAAATCGTTCATTTCTAAAACAGCGTGGCCAGTTGTTCCGGAGCCAGCAAAATAATCTAAAATAAGCAAATTGTTTTTTTGCTCAACAAGACCAATCAAAAATTTAATAAGTCTTATTGGTTTAGGAAAGTTAAATGGTTTTTTATGAAAAATTGCCTCCAACTCCAAACCGCCTTCATCTGTTCTTATATCCTCAATAATATCCTTGTATTTTTCAAACTTTGCACCTTCAGCGGATAAGCGATCTTTTTGATAAACATAATATCCGCTTGTTTCCTCAACAAAAATTAGTTCAGTTTTATACTCTTTCAAAAATTTTTCTTGACCCCAACGCCATACACGCCTTTGCTTTGTTTGGTTGTTTATAAGCGGAATAATGCGGACATATCCCTTCTTTTTTAAATTTTCGTCAATGAAATTATCTTTTAATATATATCCGTTTTTATCTTTTGTTTTTTCGTCTCGCGCTACCGCATCACCAGTTTTAGGATTGTAGTAAATTGAATAAGCGAGATTTGGCCGATTGTTTATATGAAATTCTCTTGTGCCATTGTGTAAAGGATACCCCTTTTTATAAAAAGAAATATCATCTTTTAAATTAAATTTAGATAATTTCTTTTCATCCTCAATGCTATTCAAGGCAAGTTTAATTTCAGAGGAATCTTTCGCATAAACCAAAATATACTCTTTTGTAGTCGCAAAAAATTTATCCATAGCGCGACCTCTCGGGTTAGCTTTCCAAACTAAACAATTTATGAAGTTTGTATCGCCAAATGTTTCGTCGCATAACAATTTTAATTGAGCAACTTCATCTTCGCCGATTGAAATAAAAATTACGCCATTTTTATTAAGTAAATTTTTTGCTAAACGAAGGCGTTTTTCCATAAAAGATAACCATTTTGAGTGTCGCCACGGGTCATCTTTATCAACAAATTTGTCGTTGAAAATAAAATCTTTATTTCCGGTATTGTATGGCGGATCAATATAGATGACATCAATTTTATTTTGGTGTGTAAAATTTAAGACAGCAAGCGAATGATAATTGTCGCCCTCAATTAACAGATTAACTGGCTTGTTTTTGTCGGTTTCAATTTCCTTATTTTTAATCTCTTTCAAAACAGGAAATTGTTTTGGCGTAAAATTTTCTGGCACATTTTCCCAGTTCACAAAAGCGTCGAGCATTTCCTGCGAGTTTTTTTTATCCCAAACAAGGCCGTACTTCTTTTTTTTCAAAGTTTCCAACTCGTCAATCAATTCTTCCCGCGAATGATTTTTGTATTTGTCGTTATTGTTCGCCATAAAATTTACTTGATTAAATCCTCAATAGAAACGCCGAGTGCTTTGGCTAATTTTGCCATAATAAGCATAGACAGCTTTTTGATTACATTGCTTTCAATT
>CALMWW010000096.1 GCA_937870835.1 uncultured bacterium | reverse complement strand
AGTTTCTGCTGTATTTATTGTCTGTTCAATTTTTTGGGTAGCTTGTTCCATTATAATGTTTTATTTGTAGGTGGGGCCAGAGAATAGAGCTATTTGAATCGACAACTGGGCATCTAAACTTTACTGCTATAGTCTACTATACCCTTATAGCGTCAATAAAACCCCTCGGATTAACTACCTTTAATCCTTTTGAGTTTATAGTGGCAGTTTTATTTATGGTATCGGCAATCTCTTCCTTGGTAAGATTGGGGTTGATTTGAAAGGCTAACGCGAATAGTCCAGTTAGGTACGGGACAGCCCAACTCATTCCTCCTTTTCCATTATACATGAATTCATTTGGTCCGGTATTAGAGGCCATCGTTCTGTAATCACAGGGAATTATTACTTCCTTTTCTCTTTGACTCAAAATTTGTGATATTTTTTTTCTTAAAATTGAGTCTGATAGTTGTGCAATTTTGTCTTGTTTCGTTTCTCTTAATTTTTGCAGAATCAAATCAATATTTCTTCCACATTCTGCTAAAATGTTAATCAGATTTTTATCTTTTTGGTCTTCTAAAAATAAAGCTATGTCATAATTTTCGGGGTCATTTTTATCGGCGCTCGTTCCACCGCCCATACTGTCAACACCCGTCCTGTCGCTAACATCGGAAACGATAATACCTTCCGCTTCAGCTTTTCTTATTGTTTCAATCCATCTTTCTAGCCCGGGTTCAGACTTTTCTTCTATATAGCCAATAGAACAACTGACAATTCTTATTTTATTTTCAGGAGGCAAGGTTTTATTGAATTCAATAATGTCCGACAAGGCATCTGCTCGGTAATTGAAGGCTCTTCCCGAGGGAACTGCTCTGTATACAAGTTCTGCTCCTGGCGCAATGCCGCATTCTTTACCAACTAATAAGCTCGCAACTGCTGGTCCGTGCATGTTTATATCCTCATTTTTTGCATCACCAAATTCTTTATAATCAATAATTCTGGCAGCATACTCCGAATGCTGTACGAGCTCTCCTTGTCTTGACGATAGAGTCTGGTCAATTATTGCCACCCTTACGCCTCGGCCATCTATTCCTTGCTGATGCAACTCTCTTATACCCAGTCCGGGATTTTTTGCTTCATTGATTACTTTTTCAGGATTAAAACCTTCGGGCAATCTATCTTGCTCCGGCCATTTTGTCTTGGTATCAAAATCCGCAGTCACCAAAACATCTACAGGGGTGTTTCTAAGATCTCTTTCTGACAAATCCAAGCCTCTCAAATCTTCAAATTTGGCAATTACTTGTTCTTGATTTTTTATTCTTTCAAAATTTTCCATAAGTTTGAATTTTTATTATGTCATATCCATTAAATGATTTATTTTTGTTTGTTCAAAACTTTTTATAAGTTTTAATTCTCCTGGGGTTCGTCGCTTTTACAAATTTTGTTTTCAAAATGTACTGTAAAATAAAATCTTTCACTGTTTGCTTTTTTTAAAACTATTGGCGGTGCCCTTTGGACAAAATCCAAAGTTTTTTGATTAAAATTCGGATTGCAAATTTTGATTGCTTCCGCCCTCGGCGGGAGGGCAGAGCAGAAAATTTTTCCGCTCGGGAGGAGCGAGAAGGGGGTAAAAAGGAATTCCTATCCCGTCCTCGTTTTTTCGCCGTCGCAATTTTTCGTGCCAACTTTGTTGGCGCGCCGCTTATTTTTTTTCTGGTTTCTTCATTATAAACAAATACTTAAACCCTCTTAAATAAAAATTAAATTGCCTCGCTCTATTATGCCAAACACCAGTGTTTGAGGTTTGATTATGACGAGTTAGGCAAACAATATCCATTGGCTCAAAATATTTTTCTAATCTTTGCCACATTAAAAATCCAACAGCTGTAAATTTCTTTTTAATCCATTGATCGGCAATGACCCAACCCATAACTTTGCCGGGCTTCAAAATCCTCGCGATTTCCGAAGCGGTTTTTTCTAACTCGTCATAAAATTCTGTTTTTTCGCAGGAAATTTTGCCGATACATTTTTCGTCATCAGAGTATTTGATATTATCCGAATATGGCGAATCAATAAAAACAAAATCAACGGAATTATCTTTAAGTGGGATTTTCCGAGAATCATTTTTGATAATATCGGGGCGAACAATGTTTAAATCATAGCCGATTACTTTTCGGTTTAACTCTTTTGCCACATCAATGGTTGTGCCGCTTCCACACATCGGGTCAACGACCAAATCACCTTCTTTTGTGTATCTTTGAAGTAAATTCCAAATGACAAAAGCCGGTGTTACACCCTTATATTTATTGTTTCCATGGGGTTTACCGCCGTAATTTTGTCTCGGAAAATCCCAAAGCGTTGTTGATTCAATTATTAAATCATCAGCCATACTTATTTGAGTAATTTTTTTAAATCATCAATAAATTTATCAAACATTTTTACTTTATTGCTTTCTTCAATATCGGTTTCGCTTAAAACATAACTACCGTCTGTATCTACTTCAACAATCGCTCGTCCTTTCTTCGCTGGCTTTTTGATAGTTAGCGTTCCGTCTTCGTCCGGCGTTATGAAATAAACCTTGATATGTTTTGTCGCTTCATCAGAAGCAAGTTTAATTTTCCAATAGCCAGTTTGCGCAATTCTTTCTCGTAAAGTTACTTTACTTGATAAGACAGCAACAACCTTGCTTGTTTTTGGATCGTAAATAATCAAATCAACATCGGGCAAATGCGAACCAAATTCGCCATAATCCACAATTAAGTTTCTTTTTACTAAACTCAATTCTTTGGACAAATTCGTGCCATTTGTTCGCTCTAAACTATTACCATTCACCACTTGTAACCCCAAAGCCCTAACTTCATCGGTGATAATATACTCAATCAATTTTTCAAGATTTTTACCTTTGAAAGCACGCCAAGATTGCTCATGGTCGTTGCCGTTAAAATCTTTTTTATGTTGTTCTTTTGCCTCCTTCAAGACACTTGAAATATGGCGATATGCTTGCATGCCGTATTTTTTCTTTTTCGTTTCGTAAATTTTTATAAGGTCGTTTATTGTCATAATTTTATTTTTCCATTATTAAAATGTACTCTGTTGGATAAACAGAAATTTTATTTTTATCACTTATCCTCGCAAACTTGCCCGTTTTTTTATCTCTAACAGACGGCAAGTTTTTTGAGGGTATTTCTCTTTTGATAATATCGACAATTTGTAAACCTAAATTTTGTAATTGTTCGGCAAAAACTTCAGCGTTTAAGATTTCAACACCTTTTAGGCTAGTATTGCCGATAACAATACAAGTTTTTCCACCTTTTTTTAATATTCTTTTCATCTCAACGAAAACTTGATTCATTTCGCTAAAATAAGTAGAAACTTCCTCGGCGGTTTTTTTATCTTTTTTCAGTAATTCACTTCTTATTTTTTCGGCAAGCTCGCTATTCAAAATAAAATCTTTTTTATTGTGATAAGAAGTGCCAATAAATCTCTTACGAAAATCGCTTAAATTTTCTGTATATTCTAACCATAAAGCGGTTAATTGGTGTAAGTCGGCATATTCATAAGAAGTGACATAAGGCGGCGAAGTAATAATCAGACTGACAGAATTATCTTTAACAGGAATTGTTCGTGCATCCGTGCAATGAACCTGACTTGGTATTTCCAGATGTTTTTTTTCTCTTAATAATTCGTAAAATCGGGCATTCCCTCTCATCATCATTTTTATCTGTTTGTAAAAAGTCGGTATCGGGTCGGAAGGTTTTTTATTTTGGTCCCTTGTGGGCTTATTGCTTTTTTGCAACCAAATTGAGCAATTTTTCAAAATGTTAGAAAATCCGCAATAGAAAAAATCTCTAATATCTTGGTCTTTCAACTTTGAAATTTCAGCAAAGATAAAAGCAAGTTTTCTTTTTTCCTCTGGCTTAAACCAGTAATCAATTCTTTTATGTCCGGGTGCTTTTACTTTTGTATCTTTGCTATATGTATCCAGTTTTGCTTTTAAAATAGTAAATGCTTTTTCGATTTTCTGTGGGTCAATCGGGGTAATTTTTGCTTTTGTAATTAAAACGGCTACTGGGTTGATATCAACCCCGACCGAAGGTCGACCCATAACTTTTGATTCAACAAGCGTTGTCCCGCAACCGCCGAAAGGATCAACAATTAAATCACCTTCGTTGGTATATTTTTCAGCCAAACGCGAAACTATTTGAGGGATAAATTTTGCAGGGTAGCGGTGGTATCCGTGAGTAATATAAGCCGTGTCTTTTCTGGTCTTGTCAGAAAAAGACCACGAGTAGTCAATCTTTGTTTTTGAAAATAATGTTGCTACTTGGCTCATATTATTTTTTAATTAGATCATCAACCTTAACATTTAACGGCGATTTTTGCCAATGTTTCAATGGTCGGGCCTTGGATTGTTTCCGATTCAATTTTAATGACGGTGTTGTAGGCGACATCAGCCATTTTTGACAACCTATCCTGCGAAACACCCTTTTTGTTTCGGGCTTTCTTTGCGTTTTCTGCTATTGTTGATATTTTGTTTGACTTGCGCCAAGAATAGTATGATTGTTATAAGGTTATGTTTTGGGACTGAGTCTTTATTATTACTACAATGATACTAAATTATAAAACTTTTGGCAAGCAAAATAAAGGGAGCAAATCTGTTGTGTGCGCACGGGTGGGGCAAACATAGCTCTAATTTTGGCGGTGCATTTCACAAAGCGAATAACAAAAATTGCGGTGGCGGAAAAGCGAGGGCGAGGCAATAATCGCCCAAAATCCGAATTTTAAAAATTGGCGGTGTATTCGGGTTAAGTACTAAACATTTGAAGGTATTTTAGATGATTTTATGATCTCGACAATTGAGGCATGTGGGTTGGGATTGTTCTACAACAGACGCTGCTACCTTAGCCATTTTTTTATAAAATCTTCGTATTCATCATTACTCGTAATCAGTTTTGTGCTGTCGCCAGTTGAATCCTTTATTGAAATCTCTTTTGTCGATTTATCAATGAAAAACTTATTTTCATTCCCATCTTCTAAAAATATCGTATTACCAGTGTCACTTACTTCAACTAATTCCGAAAATCCTAGACTTTTCGGAGCGAGATATTGCATTTTGATAATTTCCTCTATTGAAAAATACTGGCGGGAATTTTCATCAAATTTACTAAGTGGCTTAATAATGTAATACTGTCGCAAATTTTTTGGCTGATCTGCTACATTATCGAATTTAACAAAACCTCTTGCCTCACCAGATAAACCGCCCCGTGCTGTGGTTAAAGTATTCATCAACTCAATATCGGGTATAGCTTGATATTGATATAGCAGAGCAAACTTATAATTCTGCTTTTGAACGAATAGACCCCCTATAATTATTAGAAGAACAGTAATTATAAGGATTGACAATTTTTGTCTTAAAATTACACCTTTGATGTTGTCTTTATTCATATTTTTATACTTTAGCCATTAGGGTCGCGTTCGATCAAAAATTGTCTTGCGG
>CALMWW010000095.1 GCA_937870835.1 uncultured bacterium | reverse complement strand
GCGCCGATAAATACATCTTGCAGTGCTTTGTAAAATTTTTGTTCTTTGGTCATATCATTCCCACCAGATTAAAGGTTTTATTAGTTTATAATCCAATTCTTTTGTATTTATTTTTGTTCCATCTTCAAATTCTACTTCGTTATCGCTGATTTTTTGAATCCATTTGCCGGTAAGATTTGAGAGTGTTTCGGCAATATCTATGTTTGGGTAAAGTTTTGTTAAATCAACCTTGACTTTATTGTTTTCATAATCGATCTCCATGGCTTTGAGCATTTTCTCGTCTTTCATGAAGACATATTGCTGATACGGAGTTTTTGAAGGTGAATTAAACAAATCGCTTTCTTCGTATTTGCAATTCGCCAATGCTTCTTCGTATTGCTCAAGTTCATAATATTTAAAAAACCCGCCGCCTTGCCAGTTAATATCTTTTGATAAATGACTTCTTCTTTCTTTGTCTACTGCCTTAAAATTTTTATCACCAGCAAGAACATTTTTTAATCTACCAAGAATACCTAATTTTTTAATATACTTATTTTGAGTTTTATCCCATTCTTCATAAAATTCATAAAAGCATTTACCCATTTCAACTCCAAGCCATTTTCTATTTAGTTTATGGGCAACTGCATAAGTTGTTCCACTGCCACCAACAAAATCCAAAATAATATCTTTTTGTGTAGATGAAGTTTGAATAATTCGCCGCAACAAATTTTCTGGTTTCTGCGTTTGAAAAGATAAATTTTCACTTGTCCGCATTTCAGACTGAGTGAAGGAATATATATCGCTCCAAATATCACTTACAGGGTAAATTTTTTCGTTAATATCTACTTTTTGATATTCTAAATCCCCATTTCTATATTTCTCTACAAAATAGTCAAAGTCTTCTATCTTGTTAAATTTATTTCTATCTTTTTTAGGTAAGGCAATTAAATCTAACCACCCTATATTGAGATTAGATGTATTTCTGTTCGGCTTCCATAATTTAAAAAATTTACTTCCTTTATTTTTACAAAAATAAATAGTTGAAGATTTTAATGCAAAATTATTGCCAAAACTTTTATATCCAAACAAATCGGCCTCCTCGTCTTTTGTAGCATTTGTATTAAAAGTAATTTTTTTGACTTCTTCAAGATTTAGTCTTTCCAAAAGTATCCTTCCAAAAAAATCAGCATTTTCGTCAAGATTTATAAAATAAGTTCCATAAGAATTTAAAAAATATTTTGATAATTCCAACCTATTTTCCATTAAGGACAACCAAGTACTATCCTGAAATCTATCAATATAAGGAAAGTCCTCGCCGGTATTAAACGGCGGATCAATATAAATTGTTTGCACTTTTTCTTTGAATTTCGGCAGGATAGTATTTAATGCCTGATAGTTTTCGCTCTTTATCAGCCAACCGTCTAACGCTCTGTCTAAATTGTCAAACTGACTTAAAATCTCAAGCTCTAAATCCTTAAAATACTTGGTATCAATGGGCAAATGTTGATATTTATCCGACAAATGCTTGCCCGTTAAATCAATTGTAAAAACATCATTCGACTTAAAGTTTTCATCTACTATTCCAAGCTCCTGCCATTCCTTGACTTGTTCATTTATATTTTTATGTTTCAATATCTTTTCAATTAGCTCAATTTTATTAATTCTATCCAGTGTAATCACATAATTTGAGTTTTTGACAAACTTCGGCTTGTTCCAGATTTTTACCAGCTCATCTTCAAACTGCG
>CALMWW010000094.1 GCA_937870835.1 uncultured bacterium | reverse complement strand
TAATTGAATTTTGCAAAGATAAATTAGCGCCTCATAAAGTTCCGCATATTATTGAGTTTTTAAATGAATTGCCTAAGTCTAACTTAGGAAAAACATTGCATTATAAATTAAAAGAACAGGACAAGAAATAATAAATATATGACCCAACTTCCATTTCCAATTTATTTACTTTTACCAAGTGGAGTTTTTATTTTCTTGATAGGTTTTTATTGTTGGTTACGAACGAAGAAGAAAGAAAATCTTATTTTTTTATTTTAAGTATCGCTGTAGCCTTAGTATCTTTTTTAACATTTTTTATGTATTCTTCTTGTGATAAGGCAGAGAAAGCAATATTCTTTGATAGATTGCTTTATATTCCGGGCATTTTTATTCCGCTTTTAATTTATCATTTTTCTTTAGAATTTTGTAAAGAAAGCAATAAAACCCTACGAATTTTACTTTATTTAGGTTATTTATTGTCAATAATTTTTGCTTTTTTAACTCAAACCAATTATTTTGTTAAAGATATTTTTTATTATCAGTGGGGTTGTCACACTATAGCTCAAATTGGCCATCATTTTTGGATTGGGCTAATTTTCCCTTATGTTATTTTGGCTCTTTTTGTTTTTGTTAAAAAATGGAAAAATTTTAAACAATTTCAATACGAACGATCTCAAATAATTTATATATTGGTAGGAATTATTTTCTTTCTTCCTTACGGTTTAGAAATTCTTCCTGCCTATAAAATTGGTGTTTATCCTTTTGGTTATTTGGGTCTTCCTCTATTCACTCTCATCATTGCTTATGCTATCACTGAAAAACAACTCTTTGGTCCAGCCTTAGGCAACTATATCTTAATATCAGCTATTTTAATATTCTTAGCCACTATCTTACTTTTTCCAATGGTTGAGATAGGAATAGGGGGTAGATTAATTTTGTTTTGTATAATGGCCTACCTTTGCTTTTTATTATTAAAGTATACTCAGCAAGAACAAGCCATTAAAGAACAATTAGAAAAGTCTTATGCTGAATTAAAGAAATTAGATGCAGCCAAAACAATGTTTTTATCCATTGCCTCTCATCAAATGAGAACACCTTTAACTATTATCAAAGGTTACCTAAGTTTAGCCCTTTCAGGTGATTATGGCAAAGTAGAAGGCCAAGTTAAGGATTTTTTAGAACAAGTCTACCGAGCTAATGAAAGAGAGATTGCCTTAGTCAATGATTTATTAGATTTAACTCGGATTCAAACTGGCAAGATATCATATAGTTTTGAAGACCTGTCAATAGAAGATTTAACGGCTGAGGTAGTAAAGGAAATTCAACCAGAAGCTCAAACTAAGAATCTTCAGCTTGTCTTTGATAAACCCAAGGAACCTCTGCCCAAGGTAAAGGCAGACAGTCAAAAACTAAGGCAAGTTATCTTTAATCTTTTAGATAATGCTATAAAATACACTAAACAGGGTGAAGTAAGAGTTAGCTTAGAATTTAACCCTCATAACCAAACCATTCTCTTAAAAGTTAAAGACACTGGCATGGGGATGTCTCCTGAAGAGATTAACAATCTTTTTCAACTCTTTAACCGCAGCCAAGCTGCTGTTAATACCTATCCCTCTGGAGTAGGCATTGGACTTTATTTTGCTTCTGAGATTGTCAAAGCTCATCAAGGCCGCATCTGGGCTGAATCTGCTGGCATAAACCAAGGATCTACCTTTTATGTGGAATTGAAGACAAAAGAATATTTTAGATAGGAATTAGATTAATTTAATATTAATAAATA
>CALMWW010000093.1 GCA_937870835.1 uncultured bacterium | reverse complement strand
ATATTAAAATTCCAAAAGAACAAAGACAGAAGCAAAAAATTTTAAATATTTTTGAGTTCATATAATTTAATAGTTTATTTGTTTTTTATTATAATTAAAAAGCTTTAGCTAAAACTAAAGCAATGTTTATTAAAAAATAAATTAAAATTTAATCCAAAACTGGATGACAAAAACTGACAATGATAAAATATTCCCATTCTGTTTGTATTTTTGTATTTGTCTTAATTTTACTTTATCTAATGAACCTATTGTTACTATTATTATAACGCCCTATATTAAACTGTCAACGATTATTTTATAAATAAGGTACTATTTTGTAGGTTGAGGTTCTTCAATCTCCACCAAAACATCATGATATTCATCTAAATTTTCTAAAACCATTCCTGCTCCACGGGCGACAGCTGTCATTGGATCCTCTATTACATAACAAGGAATTTTTGTTTCCTTAGTAATTAATTTATCTAATCCTCTTAATAAAGCTCCTCCACCAGCCAAAGCAATACCCTTTTTCATAATATCAGCCAACAATTCTGGGGGTGTAATTTCAATAGTATTTTTAATCTCAGTAACAATTTGGGTAACTGAACGCTCTAAAGCTTTTTTAATATCATTTTGAGAGACTATAATTTCTTCAGGTAAACCAGATACTAAATTTCGACCGCGCATTGGCATCTCTTTCAATTCGCTTTTGTTTGGTTCTTTTTCAAAATAAACAACACCAATACTTATTTTTATTTTTTCTGCAGTTCGCACTCCAATCAATAGCTTATATTTTTCTTGGGCATATTGAATAATATCCTGATTTAATTTATCACCTGCAATCCTTAAAGTTTTACTGACCACAATCCCCCCTAATGATATAACCGCTACTTCCGTAGTGCCTCCGCCAATATCAATGATAAAATTTCCCGCTGCTTCGTGAATTGCTATTCTTGCTCCAATGGTCGCTGCCATTGGTTCATCAATTAAAAATACTTCTCGCGCTCCAGCTGATTTGGTAGCATCAATCACTGCCTTCTTTTCTACTTCTGTCACTCCAGATGGAATTCCTACAATTACCCGTGGTTTCAATAAAGTAAACTTATCTTCTTTAGCTCTTTCAATTAAATATCTGAGCATCTGCTCTGTCACTTCAAAATCAGAAATTACTCCGGAAACTAATGGTCTAATTGCCACAATATGACTTGGTGTTTTGCCAACCATTTTTTCTGCTTCACGTCCAATTGCTAAAACTTGATTGGTTTTTTTATTTAAAGCCACTACTGATGGCTCTGATAAAATAATTCCTCTTCCCCGCACATAAACAAGACAATTAGCAGTTCCTAAATCAATAGCAATATCTTGGGATAAATTTGAAAAAATATTATCTAAAAAATTTTTCGGCATATTTTATAATTTCACTTATTTTAATTAAACTTACATTTTCTTCATTGCGATTTTTAACCTCTACGCTATCTTGCTCTAATGTTTTTTGGCTTATAACCATTCGCAAAGGCAAACCGATTAAATCGCTATCGGCTAATTTTTCACCTGCAGTTTTTTCATCTCTATCATCGTATAATACTTCAAAATTATTTTTTTGTAAAATCTCATAAACTTCTTTACATTTTTCTTTAACCTCTTTATTTTTTCCCGCCAATTCTAATAAATGTATCTGAAATGGCGCAATATTTTTAGGCCAAATTATTCCTTTTTCATCATTAAAAACTTCCACCACTGCTCCCATCAAACGAGTAATACCAAGCCCATAACAACCCATTAAAACAAACTCTCCTTTCTCATTTTTAAGACCGAATGGCTCAGAGTATTTGGTATTTAATTTAAATATATTTCCTACTTCAATAGATTTTTTTTCTATAAACTTATCTGCTCCGCATTGAACGCATTTTTCTGTTTTAATTTCTTTATTCATTGCTAATCCACATTGTTCACAAATATAAATTATATCTTCACCTGCCTCAGTAATAGTTTGAAATTCATGAGAATATTTTTCTGTAAAAGCTCCGCCCGAAGCCAAAGTTAAATAGGTCTTTTCTTTCAAGCCACAACGAGAAAAAATATTAAAATAAGATTCTTTCACTCTTTCATAATAGACATCTAATTCACCTATATTATTATGAAAAGAATACATATCTTTCATAATAAACTCCCGAGCTCGTAAAAGCCCTGATTTGGCGCGTGGTTCATTTCTAAATTTTGTTTGAATCTGATAAATTGCTTTCGGTAAGTCTTTAGAAGACAATAAATGCTTTACCATTAAGGGAGTAATTATCTCTTCGTGGGTCCAGCCTAAAATAAAATCTTCGTCTTGAATTTTATATGCCTCTTCAATGGCGACGCGACCAGTTTTTTCCCAATTCTGTTTTGGGGTTAAAGATGGCATTAAGATTTCTTGTCCTCCAATTTTATTCATTTCTTGAATTACAATATTTTGAATTTTTTTTAAGGTTCGTAGTCCTAATGGTAAATAAATAAAAACTCCGCTCGCCAATTTATCCACAAAACCAGCCCGAATTAATAATTGGGCATTCACGCTTTTTTCATCTTTGGGCACTTCCTTAAATGTCTTTGAAAATAAATTAGCTTGTTTCATATTTTTTATTTTAAAATAATATCTTTGAATTGGAAAAAGTCCTTAAAAACCATTGCAATGGCTAAAATAATTAAAAATAATATTCCGTATTTCTCCAACTGGGCTAATAAATTTTTGTTAAAAATCTTTTTATTAATGGCTTCTAAAAATACAAAAATCGCTTTCGCGCCATCCATAGCCGGAATAGGAAGCAAATTACTTATCCCCAAAGCTACAGAAAGTAAGGCTACAAAATTAATTAGCGCCACTATGCCCTCGCGGCTTACTACTTTAGTGACAGCAAAAATTCCTACGGGTCCACTCATTGAATCGGCTAATGGTTGAATATTTTTTTCCCGCACTGATTCAGCAATCATACTTCCTAATGCCCGGACAGAAAAATCCATATAATTATAGGCATGTTCAAAGCCACAAAAAATTTTATCAGGCCAGGTCTTATAATTAATATAAGCCATTTCTGTTAAACCTATGCCCACTGGACCTTCTCCTTCTACTTCTTCTATCCGCGGGACTAAAGTTACTTCTTTGAATATTTGGGTCTGTCCATCAATAATAGTAAGAACAGCGCTTTTACCGCGTAAAGTTTCAATGGTTTTACTGAATTGCTCAAGACTTCTTACTTCTTCCCCATTAATTTTCATAATTACATCAAGCGATTTTAAACCCGCTAAAGTTGCTGGAGAATTTTCGTCTACCTCTACAATCAAAGGATAATTAACTTGTTCACCAAAAGGAAATTTATAATCTTCTAAAATCATTACTTGGGACATTTTAAATCCAGATGAGGCAATTAAAAAATAAAAAATGAAGGCTGCAAAGATTATATTCATTATTACTCCGCCTAAACAGATTAAAGCTTTTGCCCATGGGCCTTGCTTTTCATATCCGTGAGGATCTTTATCTTTTTCGTCATCTATGTCGTCCATTCCATAAATTTTTGTATACCCCCCAAAAGGTAAAGCCCCAATAAAATATTCGGTTTCTTTAATCTTCTTTTTCCAAATTTTGGGTGGAAAACCAATTCCAAATTCTTCTACTTTAACATTGGTTAAACGAGCGCCTAAAAAATGTCCAAATTCATGAACAAAAACCACTAAACTAAAAATTATAAAAAAAATTAATATATCAATAATAAACATATTTATCCTTGTAGTTCCGCTTTTTTACGGTCAACTATTTCATCTATTTTTTTATTATATTTATCTACTAATTCTTGTAATTTATCTTTGCCTTTATATTTATCGTCCTCTCTAATTAATCCTTCTCTTGTTTTTTCTTGAATTTCTGACCAAGCTTCATCACGAAATTTACGAATAGTTTTTTTAGCTCCATCTTCGGTTTGAGCTACTACCTTTATTAATTCTTTACGTAATTCTTCGGACATAGGCGGCACATTTACAATAATATTTGATCCTTCTGGAATTAAAGATAAACCCGAAGCTTCTCTCATAATTGCCTGTTCTATGCCTTCAATATATGATTTATCCCATGGCTGAATTAAAAGCTGTTTAGCTGAAAGAACAGATATGGCAGCTAATTGTTTAATCGGCAACATCTGCCCAAAACAATCAGCCTTTATGTCTTCCACAAGAGCCGGCGTAGCTCGCCCAGTCCTTAAAGAAGCCAATTTTTTCTGCGCAAAATCAACTGCTTTTTCTAATTCTGGCTCTATTGATTTAATAATGTCTTCGTATAGCATAAATAATTTTTAATAAAGCTTTTAAATTAATAATCTTAATTTAAATAGCCTTGTTATTTTCTAATTTATATTTATTATTTTTTATTATTGTGATTATTATTTTTAGGTCCTTGACTTAATAAATAATCTATTCGATGAATATCGCGCGGGAATAAAGCTGCTTCCCTGACATTATCTACTCCAATTAATTTAGCAGTCAGCCGCTCTAACCCCATTCCTAATCCACCGTGAGGCGGCATTCCATACTTAAAAGCTTGTAAATAATAATTAAATTTTTCAGGGTTAAGTCCTTTTTGTTTTATAGCTAATACTAATTTTTCATAATTATGAATTCTTTGCCCACCGGTTGTAACCTCAATTCCCCGAAACAATAAATCAAATCCTTTAGCATAACCCGGGTCATTTTCATCTTCATAGGTGTACATTGGTCGTTTGCTCATCGGGAAGTGAGTGATAAAAATAAAATCGCTATTAAATTTTTTAGAACTATATTCGCAAAGCCAACGTTCATGCGCTGGTTCTAAATCTGGTTCATTCAAGCAATCCTCACCCGTTGCTTCTTTTATTAATTTTTGAGCTTCTCGAAACTTTAATACTGGGATTTGGTCTGGCACAATTGGTATGGTCGCGTTCAAAAACTTAAAATCAGCAGAATTAGTTTTTTCTAACCCTTGCATAATATAAGCCAATAAATGTGTTTCTAGATCCATAATATCAACATGACTTTCAATAAACCCCATCTCTAAATCTAAACTCGTATACTCGTTTAAATGCCGCGTGGTAGAATGCGGTTCGGCTCGATAAACATTGCCCACAGTAAATACTCTTTCATATACCCCTACCATAATTTGTTTATAAAATTGCGGACTTTGAGCTAAATGAGCGGGATAGCCAAAATAATCTAAAACAAACGTTGTCGCCCCTCCCTCTGCGTCTTCGCCAATTATTTTTGGCGCTTGAATTTCTACAAAATCTTGCTGAGTTAAAAATTCACGGAATAATTTTACTATTTGAGATTGAATTCTAAAAATTGCTTTAGGCTTTTCTCCTCTTAAAGTATAGGGTAAGTAATCTAAATATGTCTCCAAGTTTATTTCTGTGGTATCTTTTTCAAAAGGTATCTCCTCTGCTTCCCCTAAAATTTCCGCGGTTAACGCTTCCACTTCCAAATCACCATTAAAAACATTTGGATTAATTGTTTGTTCGGTCCGTTTTTTAACTAAACCTTTTAAACTTATATTCCATTCTGATTTAACTTTTTCTAAAATATTATAAACTGATTCATTTTTTTTATTAACTACTATTTGCGCAAAACCGCTACGGTCGCGCAAATCTAAAAAAATAAGCTTGCCGTGGTCGCGTCTTAAATCTATTGTTCCAGCAATAATTACCTCTTGTCCAATATAATTTTTTAAATCCTTAATTAAAATTCGATTTTGCATATTCTCTATTTATTGTTCATAAATTTAGTAAAAAATTTTCCAAAGCGGTTTTTTTATTAATATTAGTTGTAACAATTAAATATCTTGTTCGTTCTAAATTTTTAATAATCATTAATAAATCTTCAGCTGAATATTTTGGCAACCTTTTTGCATCGCCAAAAATTTTATAAAGCATCTCTCGTCTAAAAAATCTTTCCCATATTTCCATAATTTGCAAAAACCCTTCTAAATTTTCAACTTCGTCAGATATTCGTTTGACATATTGAAAACGCTCCGCATAATCAGCCCAACAAAGTCGTTCTATTTCTTTTAAATAATTTTGAAATACTTTCATCTTAGAAGGATCTTTATAAAAATCAATAGCCCGACCTATTTCTCCTGAACTTAAAAAAGCTATTTCTTGGGCTTCTTTAGCGTTAGCGCCTAAACTTATTAAATATCGTTCTATTTCTTCTTTGGGCACTGCAAAAAATTTTAACACCTGCGCTCGAGACCGAATAGTGGACAATAATCTTTCTGGAAAAGCAGTAATTAAAATTAAAATTGCCCTTCCTTTTGGCTCTTCTAATGTTTTAAGCAGAGCATTTTGAGCAATAGAATTCATTAAATGCGCATCATCAATAATTCCAATCTTATAATAATTATTATAAGATTTTAAGGATAATTTATTAATTAATTGTTCAATTTGCTCTATTTTAATTTCTTTACCTCTTTCTTCCGGAGTTACCACTGATAAATCTGGAAAACTTAATTGCTGAATAGCGCGACAAGTATTGCACTTTCCGCAAGCTCCACTTTCTAAATTTTTATTTTGGCAAAAAATATTTTGCACAAATTCAAGCGCTACTGATTTTTTACCAATTCTTTCTCTCCCGGCAAAAATAAAAGCATGGGGCAAGTTATCTCTTTTAAGGGCTGAGCTTAAAATATTTTTTTGTTGTTGATGGCCAATAGTCGACATTTTTATAAACTTACCCTTTTAATATCCGCTCCCAAAGATTGCAAGCGCTCTTCTATTTTTTCATACCCTCGGTCAACTTGATATATATTTCTAATTGTAGTAGTGCCTTTGGCAATTAAAGCGGCAATAATTAAAGCTGCTCCTCCTCGCAAATCAAATGAACCCAAATCTGCGCCGTAAAGCTTAGTAATACCATTAATAGCGGCTCGATGCGGGTCAGAAAAAAATATATCCGCGCCCATCTTTGTCAAACCTTCCATATATTTTAACCGTCCTTCATATAAAGGGTCATGAATTAAAGTTACTCCCTTGGTCTGAGTTGCCAAAACCCCTAAAGAAGATAATAAATCAGAAGGAAAACCGGGATAAGGCAAGCTTTGCATTTTTTTAATTTTCATATTTTTAGAAGGCAAAATTTTAACGGAAACTCTATCTTGAGGACGACCTAAAATTTCAAAATTAGCGCCACAATCTTCTAACTTTTTCAACACAAATTCTAAAAATTGATATTCAACATTTTTAACTGTAATGTCTCCTTGAGTAGCCAAACCTAAAATAATAAAGGTGCCGGCTTCAATGGGGTCATACATTAAAAAGTGATGAAACCCTTTTAATTTTTTAGCTCCCCTTAAACTAATAGCATGCTGACCAATTCCCTTGGTCTTAACCCCCATCTTTCTTAAAACTTTTCCTAATTCTTGATTTTGATAATCTCCATCGGCTACTTTCATAGTTACGGTCTCCTCCCATAAACTGCTAAATAACATTACATTGCCAGTAGCAGTAACAGAAAATTCATCCATAATCACCATATTGTCTTTTAATTTTTGCGGTGCCACCATTAATAATTTTCCTCTTCTTTTATCTATTTTTACTCCCATTTGCGAAAAAGCGTCTAAATGAGTATCAATCGGCCTAACTCCAATTAAACATCCTCCCGGTTGAGGTAAACAAGCGCAGCCAAAACGAGCCAATAAGGCGCCAAATAAAAGTACAGAACCTCGAAACTTCAAAACCAATTTATCATTAATCTTATTTGGATTAATATTTTTTGCATTAATTCTAATTTTCCTTTTCCCTAGCCATTCTACTTTTACATTCATACTTTCAAAAATTTCTAACAATCTAAAAACATCTTCAATTAAGGGAACGTTATCAATAATACAATCTTCAGATGTTAAAAGTGTGGCAATTAAAACTGGAAAAGCAGCGTTTTTCGCTCCGAAAGCGCTAATTTCTCCTTTTAATTTGTTGCCTCCATTAATTATAAAGACCTCTTCCATAAAAATTAAAAATTATTTTTTAGTCATTATGCTTTTTTTATAAATCTCTAAATTATCTAAAACTGCGCCAGTGCCTTTGGCTACACATTGTAGAGAATCATCAGCAATAAAGCTTGGCACGCCTGTAGATTGAGAAATTAAAGCAGCGATATTTTTTAAACAAGCCCCTCCACCAGCAATAACCATTCCTTTATCCATTATATCAGCCGAAAGCTCGGGTGGAGTTTCGCGCAAAACATTTTTAATACATTGAATTATTTCTTTTAATGGTTCACTAATAGCATAACAAATTTCATTACTGCTAATTTTAATATTTTTAGGCAACCCTAAAATTAAATCCCTACCCCGAATTTCCATATACTTTGGTTCTTTTTCTGGTAAAGCTGTTCCAATTTTAATTTTAACCTCTTCGGCTGTTTGCTCTCCAATTGCTAAATTATATTTTTCTTTAATAAACTCAGTTACAGCGACATCTAATTTATCACCAGCTACTCTTAAAGATTGAAAATAAACAATGCTTCCCAAAGAAATAACAGCCACTTCCGTAGTGCCTCCGCCAATATCTACAATTAAATGTCCTGAAGAAGAATTTATAGGAATACCAGCGCCAATTGCTGATAAAACTGGTTCGTTCGCTAAAAAAACATCTTTCGCTCCCGCCGCTAAACCAGATTCAACAACCGCTCTTTTTTCTGTAGAAGATATTCCCGCCGGTACCCCAATTAATAATTCGGGTTTAAAAAATTTATTTAAACCAGTATTTACCTTTGTAATAAAATGTTTCAAAATTGCCTGAGTAGTACGATAATCTGCAATGACACCCTCTTTCAAGGGGCGATATACTTGAATAGAATCAGGGGTGCGACCAATCATTTCCTTGGCTGCTTGACCAACTGCCAAAACTTTATTATCTATTAACGATACTGCCACTACGGTTGGCTCACTCAAAACAATGCCCTTGTTGGGCACAAAAACAAGCGAATTTTTTGTTCCTAAATCAATTCCAATTTTCATATAAATAATTAATTTAATATGTTTTTATTTTAACTAATAAAAAGCAGATTGTAAAGTCTTAAGTTTTGCGCTAAAATATTATTATAAAAATTATCAAACTATGAACAATAAAACAAAAACTATCCTTTTTATAACTTTGGCAATTATTTTTATAATTATTGCTCCTCTTATCCTTTTATATTCTCAGGGTTATAGATTTGATTTTCAAAAATATGAAATTTTGAAAACGGGAGGAATTTATATAAAAACATCTGAACCGGGCGCTGAAATTTATATTGATGAAAAATATAATAATAAAACTAATCAATTTTTATCTTATGATTTTTTAGTCCAAAATCTTATCCCCAAAGAACATCTTATTAAAGTTAAAAAACCAGAATTTGTTTCTTGGGAAAAAAATCTTTTGGTTAAAGAAAAAATGGTTACTCAAGCTTACATTATCTTATTCCCAGAAAAAATTAATTTCACTTTAGTTGAAAATGAATTAAATAAAATTTATACATTTCCCGGACAAAATAAAATCATAGCCATAAATTCTCAAAATCAAATCTATGTTTTTGAAAATGGACAAAAAACTATTATTTTAGAAAACGCAGCTAAAAATATAAATCAAATTTTAGATGTAATAATGTCTAAAGACTCAAACCAAATTATTATAAAAGCAACTGAGAAAAAAACAAATAAAATTAAATTTTATTTATTGCCTTTGAACAAAGAAACAACTGAGCTTATTGACTTAAAAAATTTAGATAAAACAATGGAAAAATTATCTTTTTATTCTAATAATATTATTTATTATGACCTTGGAAAAAAATTATATAAAGAAACTCTGGATTTACAAAAAGCAACACTTGTTTTATATGAACCAATTCAATCCTTCGTCATAGATGGTGAAAGTTTGTATTTTCTTCAAAACAATTCTTTATTCAGAAAAAATTTAATCACTAATAATTCCGAAGAACTCTCCAAACAAAGCCTTCCCCTTAAAGAAAATAGCGCTTATGATATTTTTATATATTGGGGTAAAATTTTTATCTTAGAAAACCAATCTAATCTTTATGTATTAGATGAAAATAAAACTATAAATAAATTGATTGATTCAAAAACCCCGCTTCACTATGTTGATTTTTATGAAAAACTGCTCTTTTATAACGATTCGCAGGTCTGGCTTTACTTTTTGAAAGATTACGAAAGCCCTTTCTTTGTCAAAGCCAATACTCTTATTCTTTTAGTAAATTATGAAAAAATTAATGATTTAGATTGGATTGGTGGAGATTATTTTGTCAGAATAAATGAAAACGGACAAGCTATAATAAGCGAAATAGACAATCGTGGTAAAATGAATGAATTTGCGCTTGAACCAACTAACATTACTCAGGTTTGGTTTAGCCAAAAAGACAAAAAACTTTATTTGCTTTCTAATGGAAATCTCTTAGTATCCCCAAAATTAATTCCTTAAAAATATTAACTTAAACAATAAAAATGCTTTTCTAATTAAGCAGTTTTTATTGTTTTCATTAAATAAATTTTAATTTTCTTTTAGCAAAAAAGCAAAACCAAAAATAAAAGAGCCCAAACTAATAAAAATAAAAGGATATCCAAAAGCAGAGACAAGCCACCCTCCAAACAAAGCGCCAAAAGCAGTGGCAAAAGGAGAAAAAATAGTATCCACTGCTGCCGACTCTTTCGGATATTCTTTAAGATTCGCGGCCATTAAACCGCTTCGGCCCGAACTCGCCATTAACCCTCCTATATTATTGCCTAATCTTATAAAAAACATACAAACTGCATTAAGATAATTAGCCAAAATACCCAATATAACTGAAAAAACGCCAACAATTTTAGCCCCTAAGGAAAAGTTGACTTCGCTTCTTCGCTGGCTAATAATTTTAATTACCCAAACCGACAATGGTAAAAAAATAATAGAAAGACTGGAACTAAAAATTAAAATTTTGTTTTGGCTCCATCCTAAACTTTTTAAGAATAATGGAAAAAAGGTATTATTAAACCCTCCCAAAATTAAAATTAAAAAAGCAACCCCAATAAACAGCCAAGATTTTTTCGTTCCCATGGTTTGGACAACTCTACTATAATTATTCAAACTTTCTTTTAAGGGGATATTATCAACTTGTTCAACTTGAGATTTTCTTAATGATAAAAAGCAATATATTGCTGCTGTAACTTGAATTATTGCCGCGGCTGTAAATACGCCTGTAAATCCAAATTTCCAAATTAAAAATGCTCCTAAGGCCGGGGCAAAAGCATCGCCATAATTAGCAGCTGAATAAAACCAACCAAAAGAACCATCGGGATTCTTTAATTTTGCGCCCATAAGCGCTGCTCGGGAACTAACAAAAAATAAAGCCCCTGAAATTCCTAAAATTATTTGTAAAATATAAAAAACAATAAGATTGGGAAATAAAATCATTCCGATTGAATAACTGGCATAGCCTAAAATTCCCAATACCATTAAAATAGCTGGATTAATTTTATGATTAAGAAAACCAACCACAGGAGCAAAAAGAGCGATTGGCAAATAAATTAAAAAATTAGTATAACCTACTTGGGACAAGGAAAAATTATTTGCTACTAAATAAAGAGGAAAATACAAAGAAAATAATTTATAGCCAAACATTAACAAAAAATGAGACAAGCTCGTGTCTCGAGTAATAGTTTCGGGTTTTGATTGAATGACTAAGGTCATCTAAGGTTTATTTTGATTATATTTTATCCTAAAATAAAAAAATAAAAAGGGCCTGGTTCTAAATTTTTAGAAAACAGACCCAAAAAAGAACTAAAGCTTGCTTTGATATTTATTTAGCAATCTCCTGGCAATGCGACGGTATTCCTCATTCGGACAATCGCGGGAAGCCAACATCTGAAGAGCCAACCGATGCATACGTTTACCGGGACCACCCACAAGACGATTGCCTTCTGGCTGGCGAGCCAAATCCTCTAATTCGGCCGGGGAAAAATACCTCCACTCTCCTTTTCTTGGCTTTTCGTTAATAATCCCGATAGGGATACCGAAAGCCCAGTCCTCGCCTCCGCTGATAACTGCCGGGTACATAGCCTGCATTGATTGAAGAGGAGGCAAGATAATACCTATTTCCTCTTCTACTTCTCTTCGAAGTTCATCGCCAATAACCCTTTCATCAAGAGCTTTAACGTTTTTCTCTTCTTCTACGCCTCCCCCCGGAAGATCCCAATCTCCCGGCAGAGATTCATCTTTTTCTCTTCTTTTTAAGAGAATACAACCTTCGCGGTTAAAGATACCTGCAAAGACCCCAATAGTGGGATGAGCAATCATTTTTTCTTCCTCCAACAATAGTTAATTATTGGACTAACTATAATATATACTATTTTTAAATTTTGTCAAATTTAAATAAAAACAACCATCCACAAAAGGAATGGTTTTGATAAAAAAGAGCTAAAATTTTTCTATTTTTCCGTTATTTATACAATAAAAATATTGCAAAGGAACTATATTTTTTTCGTCAAACGGTCTATTATACATTGGCAGTCTTGAAATAGTTTGACGTTCCTTAGTATCTACTGAGGCTACTGAAGCAATATTTTCAGTTTTTTTAGAATTTTGCCTCATTTGATGTTCATATCTTAAAAAACTCTGTTCTGTAATCATTGGCTCAGTTGTGAAATGAGATATCGGTACATATCTCACCTCTAACTTTCCTCTCCTTATCAATTCTTTAAGCTCAGAAAATTCAATGCCGAGCATTTTTAATACTACTGGAATAGATATATTTTTTTCTTTCATTTTTTTCACCACTATCGCCGAAGCGACGTTATAATATTAAACTATTTTTAGTTTTTTGTCAATACAACCATAAACTAAAAAAGAGGTTGTTCCCTCTTTTTTTGTTTTAAAAATTTAACGCTTGCTCCATTGTGGTGCTCGGCGAGCTCGCTTTAATCCAAATTTTTTCCTTTCTTTCATTCGCGAATCACGAGTTAAAAAGCCTGCCTTACGCAAACGTTTTCGATATTCTGGATTAAAAACAACTAATGCTCTCGCAATACCATGCCTAATCGCTTCGGCTTGAGCATTAATCCCTCCCCCTTGAACAACAACCGTAATCTTAAAACGCCCACCTAATCTCATCTTATCTAAAGCTGAAGTGGCTACATTCTGTAAAATTAAAGTTGGAAAATAATCAGCTATATTTTTACCATTAACAGTAATAGTTTTGTCTCCTTGCATATATAATCTAACTCGAGCAACTGCAGTTTTGCGACGGCCAGTGGCTTCAAAATAATTCGGACTATTTTCGTCATATTTAGATTCATCAAAAACGAAATTATCCTCATTAGCTTTGTCTAATGAATTACCAACCTCGGCTAAATTAACTGAACTTAAATTATTTTTTACTTCTTCTAAAACTGCTATAGATTCAACATCTTTTTTAATAGGAGTATTTTTAGAAGTTGGTTTCTTTTTGTTTTTATTTTTTTCCGTCGGAGAAGGATTTGATTCTACGCTTTTTTTCACCGCGGTTTTCTTTGCTGAAACAACCGGCTTTTTATCCCCTTGAACGGACGGAGTTACTTTAGTTAAAGTTTTCTTTTCAGTCATATTATTCAAAATTATTTAAATTTTAAACGTTTTAATTGTTTATCCCTTAAGCGATTCTTTGGCAACATGCCAGCTACGGCTTTCCTTAAAAGCTCAGTTGGATCTTTCTCAAAAATTCTTCTCATCAAAATGTGTTGGTCTCGCCCCAAATAACCAGTGTGATGAAAATAAGTTTTTTGGTCCATTTTATTGCCAGTAATTTTAATCTTATCAACATTTTTAACAACAACGTAATTATTTGAATCTTTGTTTGGCATAAAATCAGGTTTATTTTTCCCTCTTAAAATAACAACGATTTCGGTCGCCAAACGACCTAAAACTTTTCCCTCTGCGTCAATAGTATAGGTTTCTTTCTTCGTCGGTTTAGTTACATTTTTTTGTGTTTTTTGTGTTTGAGCCATATTTTTTAAACTAATTCTATTATTGCCATTTTAGAGCTGTCTGATTTTCGCTGACCTAATTTAATTATTCGAGTATATCCCCCTTTTCGGTCTTTATATTTAACTGCTATTTCATCAACTAATTTTTTAACAACTTTTGGAGAAAAAAATTGAGATAAATATCTTCTTGATGCCACAGTTCCAATTTTAGCTTTAGTAATTTTCTTTTCTATAAAAGGCGCCAGCTCTTTTGCTTTAGCTTCAGTAGTAGTAATTTTCCCTCTTAAAATTAAAGAGCTTGCTAAGCTTTTTAATAAAGCCTTTCTTTGACCAACTTCTCTATGTAATTTTCTTCCTTTTTGTAATTTTTTCATATTCTTTATCTAATCGTTGCGTTTTTAAAAATTATAAAATTAAGATTTTTTCTTTTTTGCAGAAGCTGTTTTTGTTCCTGCGGTTTTAGTTTTTTTAATTTTTGGCTTTTTTTCTGATAAAGAATCCTTTTCGGAAACTATTTCATTTTCACCTTGCGATGCGCCTTGTTCATTAATTAAAAATTCTCCAAATCCTAATCCTTTATATAAAAAATCAAAATGGCTAATCAAAATTTTTAAAGATTCTTCTAATGCTTCTTCGGGGCTAATCGTTCCGTCAGTTTCAACCTCTAAAATGACCTTATCAAAATCAGTTCTTTTCCCCACTCTCATATTCTCAACCACATAATTAACTTTTTTGATAGGAGTAAAAATAGCATCCATTCCAATCACCCCAATATCTTTTTTTTCTTTTTCGTTATCATAAAAACGATATCCCACTCCTTTTTCAATTCTTACTTCTATTTCTAATTCTGTATTTTTATCAGTAATAGTGGCAATATGAGCCTCTGGATTAGCTAATAAAAATTCAGAATTTTTAGCAAAATCTTTACCCAAAACCTTGCCTTCACCTTTTTTTATTAAAACAGCGGTTTGTGGTTCATCGCCATAAAGCTTAAATCTTAACTGTTTTAAGTTCATTAATATATGCAAAACATCTTCTTTTACGCCATCTAAGGTAGCAAATTCATGGGGCGCATTTTTAATTTTAGCTTCAGTGATAGCTGCTCCGCCCAAAGATGATAATAAAACTCGCCTTAAGGCATTGCCTATGGTTACCCCATAACCGGGATAAAGAGATTCTATTTCAAAAATCTCAGCATTATCATTAATTTTTTTACATTTAATTGAACTTGGCAATGGAATCATATTGTTTATTTATTTAATTTTAATATAATATAATTTTTTATTAAAATATTTAATTCCTTACCTTGAATAATGCTCAAACACTGAAGCAATTTCAGCTGGTAATTGAATGTCGCTTGCTAATGGTTTTTTTACCATTTTACCTTCCATTTTTTCTTTATCATAACTTAACCAATCTGGCAAAGAATATTTTTTCATTCTTTCATTTAAATTCTTAAAGGCGGATATGTTGCGCGAACCCGGACGAATTCCAATAACATCATTAAGATGAACAGTATAAGAAGGAATATCAACTTTACGGCCGTTGACAATAAAATGACCATGCGAAACCATCTGGGTTGCTTCGGCACGGGATTTCGCCCACCCTAAACGGAAAACAATATTATCTAAACGAGATTCTAACTTTTGCACTAATTCATCAGCTACATTTTCAATTCGTCCACGATTTTCCGCTACTTCAGTTACATATCTCTTAAATTGCGCTTCTGTAACGCCATAATATTTTTTCATCTTTTGTTTTTCGCGAGCTTCTTTTCCATACTCGGTTAAGCCAGATTTTCTTTTTTTTGCTTTTTGCCCCGGCGCAAACGGCCTTTCTATCATCGCACATTTAGCCGAAGTGCACTTTTCTCCTTTTAAGAAAAGCTTTTCTCCTGTTCTTCTACAAATTTTACATTTAGCATGTTTTAGCATAATAGATTAACTAATAAAATATAAATAATTATAATCTTCTTGGTTTTCTTGGCTTGCACCCATTGTGAGGGATAGGCGTTGCATCTTGAATTGATAAAATTTCAAAATTTTGATTAGCAATTGACCTTAAAGCTGATTCGCGACCCGAACCAACTCCTTTTACAATAATATGAATTCGTTTAATGCCCATTTTTTCAGCTAATTGGCTAATTGCCTCTGCTACTTTAGAAGCGGCAAAAGGAGTAGATTTTTTAGTTCCTTTAAAGCCAAGACGACCGGCCGATTGGCTGGCCAAAACATTACCCCCCGAATCAGTCAAACTAATAATCGTATTATTATACGAACAAAAAATATAAATCCGGCCTTCTTTTCCAATAATAACCTTATCTAATTTAGCATCTTTTTGAATAGCTTTTTCAATAACTTCGCCTTCTTTAATTAATTCCTCTTCAGTTTTAGCAATGATATGTTTTTTTCCCATATATATTATCTTTATTATTTCGGAGATGGAGGAGCTTTGCGGCCAGAGCCTGCTGTTTTTCTCACATTACCCCTTACGGTGCGACTATTAATGCGGGTTGTTTGTCCTCGCACTGGCAACCCTTTACTGTGCCTTGATCCTCTCCATGTTCCAATATCCTTCAAACGTTTAATATTGCCAATAATTTCTCTTTTTAGTTCACCCTCTACGCGATAATTTTTTTCAATTACTTCTTTTAATTTTCCTAATTCTTCTTGAGTTAAATCTTTAGCCTTCTTTTTAGGGTCAATTTTAGCGTCTGCTAAAATTTTTCGGCTTAAAGATAAACCAATCCCATAAATATATGGCAAACTATATTCAATTGATTTTTCATCGGGAATCATTACTCCCACTACTCTCGGCATAATTTTTTATTATTTTATTATCTTTGTTTATTATTTATTAGTAATTAAACTATTAAGCCCCTTGTCTTTGTTTATGTTTTGGGTTTTTTTTGCAAATCACATAAACTCGTCCTTTTCGTCGGACGATTTTACAATCTTTACAAATTTTTTTAACAGATGGTCTTACTTTCATAAACTTTATTTTTTGCGAAAAATAATTCTTCCCCTCTTGTTATCGTACGGAGTCAACTCTACCGTAACTTTATCACCGGGCAAAATTTTTATTTTAAAAACTCGCAACTTACCAGCTAAATGCGCTAACACTTCTGAGTTGTCTTCTAATTGCACTTTGAAAAACCCGTTCGGCAAGCTCTCCGCAATAACTCCATCTTTTTTAATTGTATCGTCTTTTTTGGGCATTTTCAAAAGATACTTAAAACCATATCAAAAGTTTACAATTTGGTCAATAGCTACCAAGCCTTTTGACCTTGTTAATTAAACCTTACTTCAATAGTTATGTTTTGATTATTATTAGGTAAATTAAATTTCCAAACTGGCCAAAGGTTTATTTCCGCATTATCAACCCCTGAAAAATTTTTAATAATAGAAGCTGAATAATCCTTGCTTTTCCCGCTTAAACTTTTTATCAAAAATTCTTTATCCGGCGCCCAATAAATTTTAGCTTGACAAGAAATTTCTAATTCCGCCCGGCCGGCCTGAATATCTATTTTGCTTTTGCTGACTTCGCAAGCCAAACTATCAGGCACAATTGATTTAGTATTATTATCTTGATTTTTAAAAAATAATTTTTCCGCTAAAGCTTTCAAATCGCTTTCTTTAAATATAATTGCCTTTGAAATAACAGTCCCTTTCACTTCAAAAGTTGGAGTAATATCTTTTTCTTTGGCAGTAATATTTAATTCAGTCATTTCTTGAGAAACGGCTTTATCAAAAACAACATATCCTTTTTCAACTTTATTTTTTAACGAAGTCAAGGCGTAAGCAAAAGATTTAGCCTTAAAATCTTCTTTAGCCGAATCTATATCTGTTTTAGTTACTATTTTTACAGCGCTGTTTGTTCCACCCTGAATAGCTCCCCGTGTTTCAGCCCAAGTAGTTGTGTAATAAGGAGTGCCTTTGAGTTTTGGCACTGAAAAGGTCGCTGAGCTCAAATTATATTCTTCTCCAGCTTCATCAGCTTCAACAATAATATCCACATAACCAGGTGTAATCTTTGAACCTTCAATGGTAGCCGCTGGAATATTAATAGCAGTTAAGGAATGATAAGAAAGACCCTTCGGATCAGATAAAAAATGGGTGCCAGTTTTTAAAGTAAGCGGTTCGGCTGGAGAATATTTATTATAGACCCGAATTGTTCCGCGCGCCTTTGTAGAATTCTCACTATTGCCTGTTGCCGAATAGGTCTGAGAATAAGATTGCGTGTCAGAAAAAACTTTTCCGGGCAAAGTATTAGTTTCAAAATTAACTTCCGTTGCTTCCGAACTTATTAAAATAACATTAGAAAAATTAGCAACTTCTGTCTTAGGATATATAGTCACTTGAGCTTTAGCGGGCATCAAAATTGCTCCAGTAATTAATCCGCCCAATAAAAGCATAAGAAAAACAGCCGTAAAAGGAAATTTTCCTTTCCGTTTTTTGACTGTAACCGGAACTATTGTATTAGTTAAAGGACCCTGATTTAAATCAAAATTTTCCTCTGTCTCATTAGAGACAGATTCAATTTCTTCTGGTGGAATAATATCATAAATTCTTTTAGTCATTGATTATATTCTAATACAAATAAAAATAATAAGCAAGATTTATTATCTAAAAGTATCTAAAAGTATGTTTTTAAAATTATGTTTAGGGGGTCAAACCCCGTAAACATCACAACCTCAAAATACGAACCCATTAAAAAATATCATAACATTGAAATACCAAAAAATACCGAGGGGACCTGATTCCATAAACATCACTGAAACGTTTTTGAATATTTTTGATGTTTGAGGGACTGGCCCCCAAACATTACAATTATTGATTAAACGCGCAGTAAGTATTTAATTCAGCAAGACGGTCAGTGTATTCTTGGTAAGTAATTGCTTTATTATTTAAAAGGCTTTGTAGTCCAGCTACATAATGCTCTTTCACCATAGCTGTTGGTATGGCGGTATTATAAACGCGGACACCGTCGATGAAGCCAGAAAAAAATCCTCCAGTCCATCCAGCAACCGATGTTCCTATTAATAAATGTTGATTATTTGATGGATTTGTAGAATAAGATGCATCGGTCCCCTTAATACTATCAACATAAATTTTAATAATCGAACTATTATAAGTTCCTACAATATGATGCCAGTGTCCATCATTAATAATTGCTATATGCGTGGCATCATTGCCAGATGAGTTGCCCCAGATAGAAAATCTTACTCTTTTTGGATCATTATTAGTTAAATTTCTTAAGACAAAACCTTCCCAAGGAGCGGCTGTTTTAGCTTTTATAACTGCACTCCAATTGCCAGAATTTTGAATGGTTTTAATCCAGGCCTCAACAGTTATAGATGAATTAACACCAGTATCTCCGCAGTCCACATAATCATTTACCCCGTCAAAGGATAAGCACTTGCCAGTCACGCAATCCGCGCTGAGTTTTTCTAAACCATCCGAACCAGTATAAAGGGTGCCGTTATTAGTTCCCCAAAAGTCTTTAATAACAGCTCCTTCTTTAGCGGTGGTTAAATCATCAAAATTCCATTCAGAGACTAAATTCATTAGCAAAGCATCTCTTAAAGAAGTAGAAAAAACTTGAGATTTAGCAAAATTAGCCTTGTCTGTTATTCCATTCAAATTGATTATAATGATTCCAGAAATAATGCCGATAATAGCTATGACTACCAATAACTCAATCAAAGTAAAAGAAGATTGGGAATGCTTTATAGTATTGGTTTTTATAGTTTTATTTTTCATAAATAAACTTTAATTAATTATTTAAATTAATTAGTTTGATTATATCTTTTCTTGGTTGTAGGCGTCAAATGAAAAATAAACAAGGGTGATGCTTAGAATGATGTTTACTCATTTTAGAGTTGAAGTGATGTTTAGGGGTCAGACCCCTAAACATTTTGAAAAAGGCAAAAATGATGTTTGGGTCTTTATGCTTCTTTATACCTGGATGATGTTTAGGTCTTTGTACTTGGGTGATGTTTAGGGGTCAGACCCCCAATACCCTTGGGGTCTGACCCCTAAACATCACAAGTTTAAAATACCGAAAAAATACCGACGAACTTGACCCCTCTAGAATACTAACCCATAAACATCACACCTATTGCTGCGACAGATTATTTCAAAAACTTTACATTTAACATTGATAGTTTTATAATCAAAACTATTATTATAAAAAAATTATAAAAAATTTTATGGAAAAACAATGTTTATTTTCTGAGTATCTGCGGCCTGAA
>CALMWW010000092.1 GCA_937870835.1 uncultured bacterium | reverse complement strand
ATAAAGAAAGCCCGAAACAAAAAGGGTGTTTCCCAAGATAGGTTGTCAAAAATGGCTGATGTTGCCTATAACACCATTATTAAAATTGAATCGGGAACAATCCAAAATCGGACCATTGAAACATTGGCAAAAATCGCCAAAGCGCTAGATGTTAAAGTAGATGATTTAATCAAATAATTTTATGCAAAATACAATGGCCGTAAAACAGAATACAAAATCAGTTGGAGAAGTAAAAAAGCCATATTTTGAAAATGACAAAATTTCTATTTTCAACGAAGATATTTTGAAAATTACCGCTATCCCGGAAAATTCCGTTGATTTGATTATTACTTCGCCGCCTTACAACGTTGATATTCATTACAATTCGCACGCTGATAATTTAACCTACGAAGATTATTTGGAATTTACCCAAAAATGGCTTAAGAAATGTTTTGACTTGGCAAGAAAAGAAGGGCGATTTTTGTTGAATATCCCACTTGATAAAAACAAGGGTGGCCAAAAATCAGTTGGAGCGGATATTACAAAAATAGCAAAAGATATTGGATGGAAATATCACTCAACGATTATTTGGAACGAGGGAAATATTTCTCGCCGCACCGCCTGGGGTTCGTATATGTCCGCTTCCGCCCCCTATGTTATCGCACCAGTAGAATTGATTTTAGTTTTATACAAAGATAGCTGGAAAAAAACAGGTGGAAGCAGAAAGAATGATATAACAAGGCAGGAATTTATGGATTGGACAAATGGAGTTTGGACATTCCCTGGTCAAAGTAAAAAGGGGGCGGGCGGACATCCCGCACCATTCCCGATTGAATTGCCGAGACGATGTATAAAATTATTTAGTTTTATCGGTGATACAATTTTGGACCCATTTTTAGGTAGTGGTTCAACACTTATTGCTTCGTATTTACACAACAGAAAGGGGCTTGGCGTTGATATTGATAAAGATTACTGCGACATAGCAATAAGACGCTTACAACAAGAGGCAAAGATGAATCAATCAAGTTTATTAAAATAATCATTATGAAAAACAATAATAATTTAGTTCAAAAGGATTTAATCATTGAGTTTTTCAAGAAAAATCCAAACAGAGACATTAAACACCCCGAAGTCGTTGATTGGGTAGTTTCTACTTATAAGAAAAAAACAGGAAAAGTCTTCCGCGATCCAGACAGAGCAATTCGTCAATTATCTCAAAGCGGATTTTTAATTAAAGTTGCGAAAGGAATTTATAAATACGACCCCGACAAAGCGTATAAAAGAGATTTAGAAGATTTTACCGCCGCACAAAAAGAAGCAATTCTCAAAAGAGACGGCTACAAGTGCGTAATTTGCGGACGAGGCAAGAAAGACGGCGTTGATTTGCATATTGACCACATCAAGCCAAAAGATTTTGGCGGCAAGGCAACGATTGAAAACGGCCAAACTTTATGCTCGCAACATAATTTCATTAAAAAGAATTTGAAACAAACCGAGACCGGAAAGAAAATGTTTATTCGTCTTTATGAGTTAGCTAAAGCAGAAAAGAATAACGAACTGTTAAAGTTTTGTACCGATATTTTGGAAACTTACGAAAAACATAATATCAATGGACATATTATTTGGAATAAATAAAATATAAACATATGAGTTTAGCAATAAATACAACAACACCAGAGGGAATTGTTTTAGCGGCTGATAGTCGCCAATCTTATAGAAACCAAAAAGGAGTTTCCAGAATTGGTTCTGACTCGGCTTCAAAACTTTTCTTAATTAACAATAGAATTGGTGTAGCCGTCACCGGCCTTGCGTTTTTACAGGAAAACGGTATACCAAAAAATATTAGTAAATTTATTGAGCAATTCAAAAGAGAGGTTGAAGTTGAAAAATTATCTGTTAAAGAGATTGCTGATAAACTTCACTACCTTTTTGATAAAAAATTAAATTGGCAAGAGCAGTTAGATAAGTTGCCAGACCAAATCAAAGATAATTTTATAAAACAAGGTTTTGAAATTACTGAAATCAAAAAAGAACAGTATAATGTCAAATTTAAAATTAAAGACAAGGCGGGAAATATTAAAGATGTCGTTGGCAGAATAGACGGACTTGTCCTTTTTGTTGCCGGATATAATTCTGACGGCTCGCATGAAGTTTATAATGTCTATATTCCGGGCGAAGTTATCAAAAGACGCGATAGCAAACAAAAAGGTATGGAATATGGTGCAAATTGGATTGGACAAACTGATGTAGTTTCAAGAATTATAAAGGGCTGGGACCCAAGAATTTTGGATACTGCTTTTGTGAATGAGGTTGTAAAACAAAAAGGACAAACTGAAATTGAAAAACAGTTGAATGGTTTGGAATACGCTATAAATTGGGGAGCTATGTCGCTACAAGATGCGGTTGATTTTAGTGTTTTAGCAATACAAACCACTTCGGCAATTCAAAGATTTTCAGACGGTATACAAGTCGATCCGGGCGATATGCCTGGCGTTGGCGGGCCAATAGATGTTTTGGTTCTAACGCCAGACGGCCCAAGGTGGGTTAAACAAAAGGAATTAAGAATAGAGTAATTTATGTCCATACTTCAATTTCTGGACGATAATATAGGACTGACAACATTAGTTGTCGGCCTTTCGGCAATTTATCTTTATCTCAAACAAAAAGCTGATTCCAAAAGGGATATTGCAAAATTGATATTGCAAGAGATTAGATATGCTGAGCAACAAATTAGAAACTCTGGGCGTGGTGCTCACGGTTATTCTTTGTCATCAAGATTATTACCGACGAATAGTTGGGACGATAATATTCATCTTTTCATTAAAGATATGAAGGAAACAGAGATAGATATGATTAGTGAATTTTATTCGCAGGCGGCTTACATTGATTATTTAATTGAAGAAAGATCAAAACAAAAACTCAATCAAAAATTTTCCCTAAGGCCAATTATCGTTGGGCAACAACCAACCTTGCCAGTCACCGAAGATATTCCTCAACAACCAACTCCTCAACAAATTGCTCAAATTATTCGAGAGCCAAATTTTAACGAACAAATTACTATTAATTTACTTACAGATTTTTCAACAAAGATTGAGTTTTTGTATAATACCCCTGCGGCTGAAAAATTGAGACGACTTTCCGCGAGAAAATGGTATCAACCATTTTAGAAAAGCCCGCCGAAAAAATCGCTAGGGATTTCCAGCAAGCGGGCAAAAAGAAAAA
>CALMWW010000091.1 GCA_937870835.1 uncultured bacterium | reverse complement strand
TTCGGTTATGCCTTTATCGGCCAAAAACTTTTTGACGGCTTTTATTTTATCTTCGCCCGCTTCCGCCGTTGGTATTTGCACCAAAACAAGCGGATTGATGTTTGATTTTTCAGCTTCAAAAAGTTTTTTCAGCTCCAAGCGTTTTTTGTATGCCGTTTGCAAAACTACTTCTTGCGAATCCGCCTCATTATCAGTAATCTCATCAATTTTCTCGTTGATGATGAGTTCTTTTTTAATCATTCCCTCGTCAATCACATCTTTCGGCTCTACAAAAACATAGCCAGCCGTCCCGCGCGCCAAGTCGCGCGGATCAGGTTTGATTTTTGGCGTGGCGCTCATTTCCAAAATCACATCAGCGTTTATCTCGTCTCGCAATTCATTTGTTCTTTCGGCAGTCGCTCCAATATGGCTTTCATCAATAATCATAATGACCTTGCGCTGTTCACGGGTTTTTGCCAAAACATCACGGAAGTTCAGTTTTTCGCCATCTTTCATTAAAACATTTTTCCAATCTCCAGTTTCTCGCTCCTTGCTTCGCAATTTTTCCCAGTTCACTACCACAACCTCATTGCGAACAATTCTCTCGCGCCCGCCGGTAAATTCTTCCTCCACGAGCGACACTCTCGGCGCTCCGCCAAAAATCCGCTCTAAGGCGTGTTTGCTTTGCAGATGAAGTTCGCCCTTGCCGATACTTATCCAAACAAAACACAAGTCCGTTTCCGGCACTTCGCGGATAAGTTCTTCAATAAATTTTGCAGTCATCAAGGTTTTGCCGCTTCCAGTCGGAGCTTGAAAAACACAAACTTTCTTTTGCTCCTCTTTTGTGAGAAGTGTTTTGAAAGTGGCAATAAGTTCGCCAACCGCTTTTTCCTGATATGTTTTAAGATTAATATTCATAAATTTGCTCGTAAATATCTAATATTTTTTGCGGGATTGGTTCTAAACTCACACCTTGCCAATCGACAAAATCCTCTTTGTCTAACCCCAACGGATCAAGGGTGAAGCAATACAAAATCTTTTCGCCTTTTATTTTATCCAATTCTTTTTTCAAACTCGATAACCCTTCCCGCTCCAATGCATAATAGACACCCATAACTCTGCCGTTTTGCTCAAAGATATGAAAATCCGGTTTTGCTTTTACTTCGTCAAAAATCCCTTCACGCAAACATAACATTTCCGTGCATTCGCGTGTTATCCGCATTTTCAAATCATCTCGGCTTATGGAATTTTTGACAAAAGCGGTTTTGAAGTATTTTAGATTTCCACCAAGTCCATCAACTTTAGCTCCTCTTGGTTTTTTATATCCCTTGATAACTTTTTCAATTCGCGGATAACAAACATCGGTGCAAATATTTTCTTCATTGTTCGTACAGAGAATAAATAAACGATCCCCCGGAATTTCATTATTTAGATTTAAAATCGCATGCCCGGTAGTTCCTGATCCCGCAAAAAAATCAATAACTTTAATGTTTTTACCTTTATTGACTATATTAAATAAAAATTCAATAAGTTTCGGTGGTTTAGGATTCTCGAATTTACTTTTCCCTTCATCTGATTTCCCAATTATTTCATCTAACTCTTTTTGTGCTCCTCTGGTAGAGCCGACACTGTCAAGGATATTATTTGGAATTATTTCGCTACTATCAGTTGGGAATATTTTTAGACGAGGAACATTCGAATATTCTGGAGCAGGTCCAAAATAAATTTTCTTATCCTTAAGATATTCATTCATTTCGTCCTCGTTGCACTGCCATTGTCTCGTCCATTCAATACCTGTTGGGGATTTAATCGTAAAATAGTTTTCGTGATTTTTGTTGCTTCTGTCTTCAGAAAATGAAACACTTCCCGAAAACCATTCTCCTCGTGGATCGTTATCGGGATTAGAAAATAAACCAGATGCAAACTTTATATCAACCCATTCACCGAGTAAGTATTTATTTTTGGCATAACATAGAATGTATTGTTGCAGTGTTCTTGATTGTTTCGTTTTTTTCCCTTTACCATGCAACCACATAAAGTTATTAATAAAGTTTTGTTCACCAAATATTTCGTTGCAGAGTAGGCGGAGTTGTGCGATTTCATTATCATCTATTGATATGAAAATAACACCCTCATCGCTCAATAAATTTTTTGCTAATCGCAATCTTTTACTTATAAAGGTGAGCCACTTGCTATGTCTGTATGTGTCATTTTCATCAACCCAACTATCATTGTATTTAAAGTCTTTTTTTCCTGTATTGTATGGCGGATCAATATAGATAACATCAATTTTGCCTTGGTGAGTGTAATTCAAAACAGACAAGGCGTGATAATTGTCGCCTTCAATCAAAATATTGGTCGGCTTCTTTGGGTCGGTTTTAATTTCTTTACCTTTGACTTCTTTCAAAACCGGCAAAGCGTTTTCTGATTCTTTTTCAAATTGCTCTTTGGTTTTTTCTTCGTCCCAAATCAACCCGTATTTTTTGCGGGATTCCAGTTTTTCAATGACTTTGAGCAAGTCATCTTTTTCTAATTTTGAATAATCTTTTTTTGCCATAAAACTACTTAATTAAATCATCAACTCCAATTTCAAGCGCTTTGGAGATCTTGGTTAGCGTTTCTATTGTCGGGTTTTGATTGACTCCATTTTCAACCTTAACAATGGTGTTAAGCGACAAATCAGCAAGGCGAGCAATCTTTTCAAGAGATAGCCCCTTTTTAGCCCGTAGTTTCTTTAAGTTATCCGCAATTTTATTGTTTGACATATCTTTTCTAATTGTATAACATTATAGTATATAGAATATAATATAAAGGTTTCTTTCTTGATACTATAATGATAACTAATTTTAATAAAATTGTAAATGAATTTTTAGGGAGTTCCTTAGCGTTGCCCGCGAATGGGTTGGGTGGGTCAAGGGCAACATCTCTTTTGGTGGCGCATTTTGCTTTGCAAAATACGAAATTCGGAAGCGAAAAAGGAAAGGTTCAAAATCCCGCCCGCATTCCTCCCC